>JALWNV010000371.1 GCA_027083665.1 Helicobacteraceae bacterium | reverse complement strand
GTTCCCGATCATCATCTTCATGGGGGTCGGGGCGATGACGGACTTCGGTCCGCTGCTCTCCAATCCGAAGACGGCGCTGCTCGGCGGCGCCGCGCAGTTCGGGATTTTCGGAACCCTCGTCGGCGCGGTGGCGCTGTCGCAGTATACGGGTATGGTCGACTTTACGCTCAAGCAGGCGTCGGCGATTTCGATCATCGGGGGTGCCGACGGCCCGACGTCGATCTTCATCGCCACCAAGCTGGCACCGGAGCTACTCGGGGCCATCGCCGTCGCCTCCTACTCGTATATGGCGCTGGTGCCGATCATCCAGCCGCCGATCATGCGCGCGCTGACCAACGACAAGGAACGCCGTATCAAGATGACGACCCTTCGCCATGTCAGCCGGATGGAGAAACTGATCTTCCCGATCATGGTCTTGGTGCTCGCGATTTTGGTTCTGCCGGATTCGACACCGCTGATCGGGGCGTTCGCGTTCGGTAACTTCGTCAAAGAGTCCGGTGTCGTCGAACGTCTGAGCGACACGCTGCAAAACGCGCTTATCAATATCACAACGATTTTTCTGGGGCTGGGTGTCGGTTCCAAGCTCGCCGCGGACCAGTTCCTAGTCGCCGATACCCTGGCGATCCTGATGCTGGGACTGATCGCTTTTTCGGTCGGTACCGCCGCGGGAGTCTTGATGGCGAAACTGATGAACAAGTTTCCGGGAACGCCGATCAATCCGCTGATCGGTTCGGCGGGTGTTTCCGCCGTCCCGATGGCTGCACGGGTCTCGAACAAGGTCGGAATGGAATACGACCGCTCCAATATGCTTCTGATGCACGCGATGGGGCCGAATGTCGCCGGTGTCATCGGTTCCGCCGTTGCCGCAGGTGTCATGATCAGTATCTTCGCGTAAGCGATATCCGCTTCGCTTCCGGACATTTGTCCGGGCAATGCTCTTTTCGGTCAAGGACCGGGTCTAACTCATTTTTCTTTGCCGTTTCCGTAATGTTTGAAGAGGTATTTTACGATGATTGTTTCATCGGTTTCGCTGATGGGAGCGTGATAGTCATCGCGCATCTTGTGTACGATCTTCTGCCAGAAAGCGCGTGATTGTCTGCCCTGGTTGAGGACATAGCCGAAGGAATGACACCACTGGCAGTTACGCTGCATGACCGGGAAATTTTCGTCGACGGCGACAGGGAAAGAGACATTGGGGAGCCTGACCGCTTTGCCTTCGAAAGCATAAAGCGAACCGCAGAGTATCATCGCGGTCAACACCGTTTTATTCAGCATGGTAGACTCCTTTCAGACAACTTCGATCGTCACGCGATCGATGCCGTTATATTTGTAACCGCCGTGGTTCCAGCGGATCGCCTCGGGAAATGGCTGGGTCTGACCGGCGGTATTGACGGCGCGGACGAGGATGGAAGTTCTGCCTTTGGGCAAAGACTCCGGGGTATAGCGGAAGGCCCGGAAGGCAAACGGTGAGAGGGCTTTTTCCAGTGACGCTTCTTTCCAGCTTTTCCCTCCGTCGATCGACACCAGTACCGACCGGATCCCGTGGCCGCCGTCGAAAGCGATTCCCCGCACCTCGATACGTTCGCCGTGGGCGAACTTCATTCCGTCCGCAGGTGCGCCGATAAGCGACTTGACGTTCATGGTCGTAATGGGTTTCGTCTTTTTTGCAGGCTGTTCGGGCGTTTCGCATTCGCAGTCGTTGTCGGGAATGCGGTAGGCGGTGTCCATATAGTACAGCGGCGAGCGCTGTTTCGATACGGTGATATCGCTGAGCATCTTGACCCAGCTGTCGGAGTAGCTTCCGGGGATGATCAGGCGCACCGGGTAGCCGTTGAGCAGCGGCATCGCTTCGCCGTTCATCTCGTAGGCGACGATGATATTG
>JALWNV010000370.1 GCA_027083665.1 Helicobacteraceae bacterium | reverse complement strand
CTTTCAGATGCCGTGCTTGAAGGATATGCGGCAGCAGAGACATCTCCAGTGTAAAATAGAAGCTTGAGGCACCCATGCGGATGAAAACGAGAATGAACAGCAGCCAGAGCATCCGGCTGTCGTCGATCAGCGTCAGCCCGAGCGTCATGAGCATTTCGACGGTCATGAGCAGCAGCATCAGCTTCCTCGGTGTGATCCGGTCGATAATCGCGCCGCTGAAAGGTGCCTGGAGGACACCCGGAAGAAAATGCAGTGCCGCGACCGCAGAGACGACAGCGGGAGAAACCTGCATTTGGATCAAGAGCGTATAGATGGCCACATTCGAGAACCATGCGCCGAAGTAGGCGATAAGCTGAACGAGAGACAGCCGGCGCAGGAGGGGTTCGGATTGTAAAAGCAGCCGGTAGTGTTTCATGGACAGAAGCATATTCATCTTTTGCTATACTTTCGATAAAAATTACGGAGTGGATACTATGGAACAGTTTTTAGCCGAAGCCAAAGCAGCAAGCCGCGAACTTGCCCTGATCGGCGGTGCGCAAAAAAACGCGATATTGCGGCAGATGGCGTCGGCACTGCGCGGAGCGACGATGGATATCCTCGAAGCCAACGCTCTGGATATGAAAGCGGCAGAAGAAAACAATCTGAACAGTGCGCTCAAAGACCGGCTGCTGCTTGATGAAAAACGTATCGATGCGATGGCCGTCGCCGTGGAAGAGATCGCGGCGCTCAAAGAACCGGTCGGGCGTGTTCTTGACGGCTGGGTAACCGATGACGGGCTGAAAATCGAGAAAGTTTCCATTCCCATCGGTGTCATCGGAATTATCTACGAATCGCGTCCGAATGTCACATCCGACACGGCGGCACTGTGTTTCAAAAGCAACAACGTATGTGTGCTCAAAGGCGGAAAAGAGGCGGAGCACTCCAATGCGGTGATCGCCAAGGTGCTGCAGGCGGTCTTGAAGAACAACGGCCTGAACGAAGCGGTGATATCGCTGTTGCCCGACGCCACGCGCGAGGGGGTGGCGAAGCTGATCCGGATGGACCGCTACGTGGACCTGATCGTCCCGCGCGGCGGCGAGGGGTTGATCCGTTATGTCAGCGAGAACGCGACCGTGCCGGTTGTCAAACACGACAAGGGGCAGTGCCATACCTATATCGACCGGGATGCCGACTTGCAAAAGGCTGTTCGGATCGCGGTGAACGCGAAGGTGGACCGCCCCGGTGTCTGCAACGCTATGGAAACGCTGCTGGTCGACCGTGCTGTCGCCGCCGAAGCGCTTCCGCAGCTCAAAGCGGCGTTCGATGAGGCGCACACACAGCTCAAAGGCTGCGGGGAGACCCGGGAGATTATCGATGTCGCCGAAGCGACGGAGGCGGATTTCGATACGGAATATCTCGCCAACATTCTCAATATCCGTATCGTCGACGGTGTCGGAGGAGCGGTCGGACATATCGTTCGATACGGATCGGGACACAGTGAAGCGATCGTTACGGAGAACTATAGTACGGCGGAGTATTTTCTCGATGCGGTCGATGCGGCGGCGGTCTATGTCAACGCTTCGACACGTTTTACCGACGGCGGCGCTTTCGGTTTCGGTGCGGAAGTCGGCATCTCGACCAACAAACTCCATGCCCGCGGTCCGATGGGGATCGAAGGGCTGACGACGTATAAATTCAAGATCTACGGCAGCGGACAGATCCGTTGAAACCGATCCTCGAGATCACCCGCCTTACTTTCGGATATGATCCGAAACATCCGCTTTACCGTGATTTCTCTTTGACACTGTCACGCGGTGAGATCAAGGCGATCGTCGGTCCGAGCGGTTCGGGAAAAAGTACGCTTTTTGAGCTGATTCTCGGCAATCTTACCCCTCAAAACGGTACCATTCGAAGCGAACGTGCTTCGATGGTCTTTCAGGACCCCTATACCTCTTTTCACCCTTCTTATACCCTGATGCAGCAGATATCCGACGTTGCCGACACGGAAGGGATGCAGCCGTATCTCGAGGAGATGGGGATTGATACGGCACTGCTTGAGAAACGCCCGCATGAGCTCTCGGGCGGACAGTTGCAGCGTGCTTCCATTCTGAGGGCGCTGCTGATGAAGCCGCGGCTGCTGTTGCTCGACGAGCCGACATCGGCGCTTGACAATGTGATTCAGCTCGATGTCATGAAGTTGCTGCTGCGCCGTCTCGACACCGTGGGAATGCTGCTGATCACCCATGAAATCGATTTGGCGAAATGGTGTGCGGACGAGATCATCGAGATCGGGAAGGCGTAGTCCCCGCCGTTATCCGCTCCCCGTATACCGGTCATACGTCTCCTGCATCGTATCGTGCAGGCGTTTGAGCCACTCTTTGTCCTGCGGGTCCGCGACGAAGCTGTCAAGAAAAATCGCAGTGACGATTCCCGGACGGGCGCTGAGGCGCTTGGTACTGAAGCAGCGCGACGTTCCGATGAGTACGACCGGCTGAACCCGAAGGTGCAACTTGTCCGCGATGATTTTCGCCCCGGGTTTGAACGGGCGCATTTTCCCCGTTTCCGAACGGGTTCCTTCCGGGAAGATGCAGATGGTCCGTCCCTCTTCGACACGCTCTTTGGCCGCTTTGAGCAGTGCCAGCAGCGAGCTTTTGCTTTCACGTTCGAGCGGGATGTCTTTCGAAAGCCGGATCGCCAGTGACAAAAAGGGTACTTCGAAGAGCTCTTTTTTCGCGACCCATGCGAGGTCCTTGGTCGTGATACTTTCCAAAATGCCGATATCGAGTTCGCTTTGGTGATTGATGATGAACATCCGGGCCTCGGAATCGATCTGCCCGATCTTTCGGACATGAACAAAAATCAGAATCCGGATGAACCAGGCCGATGCTTTCGATGCCCACGGCCGGGGCAGAAAAGGAAAGAGAATGATTTTCAGAACCAACCCGACGATAATGACAAACGTCGCGTAGAACCAGTTAATTCGTGCAAGTATCTTCATCTTTTACCCATCCGATTTTGTCGTTATGCAGTTTGACTTTCGTATAGCCGTGAATATGTCCCTGGACTTCGAGTTCGTAATGTGTCGGCGCGATTTCGAAGACAGTGGCGTTTCGCATCGGCAGCAGATAGATTTCCGAGCCTTGCTTGATGCACACATGCCGTATCGGCGCACCGAGCCATGCCGCATAGGCGGCGGCGGCGACGGCGGCGGCGAGATAGCGTTTTCGGCGTCTGAAAACGAACAGGAGCAAAAAAAGACCCGCCAAGATGCCGAACATCGCTGTTTTGAGCAGATTATGCCCCTGTGCGGTCGGTTTGAGGTCGCTTTGAGTCGAGACGGAATCATCGTCGACGACGATCGGAATGCGTACGCGTTCGAACCGCCTGGAGTCCAGATTGAAATAGCTGACGGTCAGCGTGTCTGTCGTTTTCGGCAGCACGACGTAGTATGTCATCCCGGAGTGGTGGATACCGTTGCGAAGCGATTCGAAATTCTGGTTTCCGGCACCGGGAATATGAAAATCACCCAGGTCGCTTTCATTGGCGTCGGCCATGAAAACGAGGATATTGTTCCGGCGGTCGTAGGAGGTCGTTTTCGTATGGGTGATTCGAAAACGTTTCGCGAGCACGCCGCTGAAGCGGCCCGGAGGATTGAGTACGGTAACGTTGAGCGAGGGGCCTTCGAAGGTTTCGGCGGTAATTTCGGTAAAATCCGAAGTGGTCAGCACCGGTGTGATATCGGGAAGGCGGGCATGTTCGTCCGTCACTTTGAAGTAGAATCGGTCCTGATAGATACGCCGGTGATACCGGCGTTCGGGTTCGCTGTTGAGCAGCTTCACTCCCCGGGCGCCCGAAAATCGGTACAGCAGCTCTTCATAGTCGCCGGAAGTGGGCACGGTCCGCAGCGTGACCGAAAAGATTTGGCCTTTGAACAGATGGTCGGGGAGATCAAGAATCGAAAGATAGACTTTGGCCCCGGAGGTTTCCGGTGTTCCGTACGCCCCGCTATCGTAGGCCTGTTCTTCTTCCTCCCAGGCAGCGCTTGATGAAGAGACCGGCTCTTCTGCAAGATGCCGCAGATTGTCGAAACCGGTGTCCGAAGCAAATACGAGGATGCTTGAAAAGAGGGCGAGGAGAAGAAAGCGCATACTCAGCGGAGGAATCCCTCCAGCATCTTGACGCCGTCGTCGGAACCCAGGACGGCCTCCATCGCCCGTTCGGGATGGGGCATCAGCCCGAAGACGTTTTTGCCGCGGTTGCAGACGCCGGCGATGGCGTCGACGGAACCGTTCGGGTTGCTGGGGTTGCCCTCTTCGTCGCAGTACTGAAGCAATACCTGTTCATGGTCGTACAAAGAGGCCAGCTCCTTTTCGTCGACAAAGTAGTTGCCGTCGTGATGGGCGATGGGGATGTTGACAACGGTATCTTTTTTGAGTGCTCTCAAAAAGTCGTTGTCGTTGCCGAGCACTTTGAGGCGGTGGTGTTTCGAGAGGAAATGCAGGTGTTCGTTGCGTTTGAGCGCCCCGGGCAGCAGCCGCGATTCGGTCAGGACCTGAAAACCGTTGCAGATACCGAGTACCCTGCCGCCTTTTCCCGCATAGCGCTCGACGGCGTCCATGACGGGGCTGAAGCGTGCAATGGCGCCGCTGCGGAGGTAGTCCCCGTAGCTGAAACCGCCTGCGATAACGACGAGGCCGGCATCGGACGGAAGTTCGGTCTCTTTGTGCCAGACGATCTGTGTCCGTGCTCCCAGTTTTTCGAACGCGTACTGCGTATCGTATTCGCAGTTGGTTCCGGGGAACTGAACGATGGCGACTTTCATTTCCGGATCTCGATCGTGTAGTCTTCGATGACGGTATTGGCGAGCAGGGACTCGCACATCCGTGTCACTTCCTCTTCGGCGGCGGCTTCGTCCGCGGCATCGATATCCAGGATGATTTGTTTGCCGACACGAACGTCGTTGACGCCTCCGAATTTCAGTGAGTCCAGCGCGTGATGGACGGCTTTGCCCTGCGAATCGAGGACACCGGGTTTCAAAAAGACGTTGACGATAGCTTTCATTTGTTTTCTCCCAAAATACGGTTGAGGACTTCTTCGTAGGCGACTTTGAGGCCGCCGAGACCCTGGCGGAACCGGTCTTTGTCCATTTTTTCACCTGTTTTCATATCCCAAAAACGGCAATTGTCGGGACTGATTTCGTCCGCGAGGATAATGTTGCCTTCCTTATCTTTGCCGAATTCGAGTTTGAAGTCGACGAGGTTGAGCCCCTTTTCGGCGAAATAGGGCTTGAGAATGTCGTTGACCTGGCGTGCCATACGGCGAAGTTTGTCCAGCTCGTCCTGCCAGTCGACGAGGCCGAGAATCAGGGCGTGCTGGTCGTTGAGCTTCGGGTCGCCGAGCTCATCGTTTTTGTAGTCGAACTCGACGAGGGTGAAGGGCAGGACTTTTCCGTCTTCGATGCCGAGATTGCGGCTGAGGCTTCCCGTAGCGATATTGCGTACGATCACTTCGATAAGAATGACATCGACGCGTTTATGCAGCATATGGTTGTCGTCGAGCATGCGGACGAAATGGGTCGGAACACCGTGCGATTCGATCAGTTTGAACAGTTCCGAGGAGATTTTGTTATTCAACGCCCCCTTGCCGGCTTCGCTCGATTTTTTCTCTCCGTTGAACGCCGTCAGGTCGTCTTTGAATTCGGAGATGAGCAGATCGGGGTCGTCTGTCCTGTAGAGACGTTTGGCTTTGCCTTCATAGAGCAGTTCGCGTTTTTCCATGGCTTAGTGTCTTCCTTTCATAATGCTGATTGCTTTGACGATGTCGATCGCTTCTTTGAGCTGGATATCGTTGTTGATCTGCTGCGAAGTGATCACGGTCTTGTCGGTTGCGTTGTCGTCTTCGGCGGTCAGGTTGTTCTCTTCGCTGCTTTCGTTGCCGTCGATTTTTTTGAGTTCGCTTTCGAGGTGCATTTTAAGATCGGCCTCTTTGATGGCGAAAGCATCCTCTTCCGTCGTCGGAACCTTGCCGCGGGCGACGAGAATGTCCGGGGTGACGCCGACAGCCTGTATGGTCCGGCCGCTGGGAAGGTAATAGCGCGCGACCGTCAGTTTGATCGCTTCAGTATCGCTGATAGGGAGAATGACCTGCACGGATCCTTTGCCGAACGTTTTCTGGCCGACCAGTACGGCACGGTGATGATCCTGCAGCGCGCCGCTGACGATTTCCGAAGCCGAAGCGCTTCCTTCGTTGACGAGGACGACGAGCGGTTTCTCCGTCAGGGTGTTGGACGGATGGGCCTTGTATTCGGTGTTTTCACGCGGATCCCGTCCCTTTTGTGATACGATCACACCCTCGTCAACGAAGGTGTCGACGAGGCCTACCGCCTGGTCGAGCAGACCGCCCGGATTGTTCCGAAGATCGAGAATGTAGCCGCGCGCCCCGCCGTCGTGTGCTTTGATAGATTTGGCGATGTCTTCGACGACTTTCTGGTCGAAACTGGTAACCCGAAGGTAGACGATGTCGCCCTGGATCGTTTTGGTATAGACGGACTGGATCTTGATGATGTCGCGGACGATATGAACGACAAAGGGTTTTGAGACCCCTTTGCGTACGATCGTGACGTCAATCGGCGTTTTCGGTTTGCCGCGCATCAGGCTGACGGCTTCGTCGATCGTCATATCGATCGTGGGTTTGTCGTCGATTTTGAGGATGATATCCCCGGCCTGGAGTCCGGCTTTGTCCGCCGGGGTTCCTTCGATCGGTGCAATGACGGTCAAAGCGCCCTCTTTGATCCCTACCGTGATCCCCAACCCGCCGAATTCGCCCTTGGTCTGGACCTGGAGATTCTTGAAACTCTTTTGGTTCAGGTATGCGGAATGGGCATCGAGTTTGGTCATCAGCCCTTCGATGGATTTGTTCATCAGTGTTTCGATGCTTTCTTCGTCGACATAATATTTTTCGACGATGCTGAGCACCTTGGTGAATTTCGCCAGTGCCTGGAGGCGGGAAGCCTCGACTGTCGGTGTATCGGAAGCGGGAACGTCCGCCCTGAGAACGGTCGTGTAGTTCAAGGCGATTGCGACGGCCGCGGAGGCAAAGCCCATCGCCATAAAATTTCTCTTTTTCATATGATTGCGCTGTCCAGTTTTTCAGAATGTAAATAGGTCGGTAATTATAGTCTAAGAATGGTAAAATAACCAACAACCCCAAGAGTGAGCCGGGGAAATTATAAAACTTGAGCCTATTTATATCAAATAGACTTGACATAGATAGACTAAACTTGATATAATTACGGCAAAAGAACGGAAAAAGGACGAAACAATGAATAATATATTTGAAAAACTGACACACCAGATGACGGAAACGATCGAATCGGGACTGTCGCTGGCACTGCACAACCAAAACAATGAAGTGGAGCCCATTCACGTACTGTGGGCGCTGCTGACGAACAGCAATTCGGTACTCAACCAGGCGTTCGTCAAAATGAATGTCGAAAAGAGCGCGATCGAGCTCGAAGTCAAGAGCGCGGCGGACAAACTTCCCAAAACGAGCGGAGTGACCAAAGAGAATATGCGGATTTCGCGCAACCTTGTCCAGGCGCTCGAACGCGGGATGGGCGAGATGGCGCGCAACGGCGACAGCTACCTCGCTGTCGACAGTTTTATCCTGGCCAATTTGAATGAAGAGCCGTTCAAATCGGTATTGGGGAAATACGTCGATCTGATGGAACTTCGCAAGACGTTCGAAGCGATGCGCGCGGGACAGAAGATCGAAAGCCAGACGGCGGATGAAAACCTCGAAAGTCTCGCCAAGTACGGGATCGATCTGACGGCGCAGGCGGCGGAAGGGAAACTCTCTCCGGTGATCGGACGTGACGAAGAGATTCAGCGGATGATGCAGATTCTCATTCGGAAAACGAAGAACAACCCGATTCTGCTCGGGGAGCCGGGTGTCGGTAAGACCGCGCTTGTGGAAGGGCTGGCGCAGCGGATTTACAACAAAGAGGTGCCGGTTTCGCTTCAAAACAAGCGAGTGGTCGCGCTGGATATGAGTGCGCTTATCGCCGGTGCGAAATACCGGGGTGAATTCGAAGACCGCCTCAAAGCCGTCATCGACGAAGTGAAAGAGAGCGGCAACGTGATCTTGTTCATCGACGAGATTCATACCATCGTCGGCGCAGGGGCGAGCGAAGGCAGCATGGACGCGGCCAATATCCTCAAGCCGGCGCTGGCGAGAGGCGAGCTTCATACGATCGGGGCAACGACACTCAAAGAGTACCGCAAGTATTTTGAAAAAGATGCGGCGCTTCAGCGCCGTTTCCAGCCGGTAACAGTCGATGAGCCGACGATCAACCAGGCGCTGCAGATCCTTCGCGGAATCAAAGAACGTCTCGAAGCGCACCACAACGTCACCATCACCGATGCGGCGCTGGTGGCGGCGGCGAAGCTTTCCGACCGATACATTTCCGACCGGTTTCTGCCGGACAAGGCAATCGACCTGATCGACGAGGCGGCGGCGGAACTGAAGATGCAGATCG
>JALWNV010000369.1:4001-8611 GCA_027083665.1 Helicobacteraceae bacterium | reverse complement strand
AAAATCGCCGACGACAACTCCGACATCATCATCACCGACAAAGACGGCACCGTCCTCTTCATCCGTGAAGGCAAGGTGCCCGAATCGGAATTTGCCGACATCGTCACCCTGATCAAGGAGCATATGTGAACGAAAATGTATGGAGTCTGAGTATCAAAGATTTCTTTACCAAGAAGATGCTGGGCTATGCGCTGGTACCGTTTCTCGGAACGATCGTCGTGATGTACGCGCTTTTTTTCAGCCTCGCCGGCGCCGGACTCGACGCATTGGCGCACGACAACGCCTCCTTGCAGATCGAACAGCACCGCTACAGCGATGAAAACGGTATCGTCAACGAAGAACACAACATCACGACCGTCGAAGGCGGTTCCGCGATCCTGCGATTTTTGATGGAACATACGGTCACCTCGTGGCTGGTGAGCTTTATCGTCTACACCGTCGGCGGGCTTTTCACCTTCCTCTTCGCCATGATCATTGCGCTGGTCATCATCGGTTTTCTCACCCCCTACATCGTCGCCGAGATCAAACGGCGCCACTACCCGACGCTGAGCGACGAACACCACGGCAGCACGGCCGGGATCATCCTCGCATCGCTCAAGCATACCGTCATCATGATCGTCCTGCTGCTCGTACTCATGCCCCTGTATTTCATTCCGCTGGTCAACCTGATCGCATTCAACGTTCCGTTTTACTACTTCTTTCACAAAATGTATCTGCTCGACGTCGCATCGGAGACGATGAGCAAGGAGCGCTTCAAAGAGGTTATGTTCTACAAAGGCGGCAATGTCCGCGTCACGACCCTGACACTTTATGTGCTGACACTGCTGCCGTTCGCCGCATATGTCACTCCGGTCTTCAATGTCATCGTACTGACGCATACACTGCTGCGAAACCGTCTGTACGTCGAAACAAACCGCCCGCAAAGCGTCCCGGCATCCGGCGCACACGAGTCTCTTCCCGGCAATCGCGGCCGAATCAGCGAAAGCTGATCATAACACAGTATACTTCCGCCATCTATATCTCGGAAGGCTTTCTCCTGCGAAAACTGATCTCCTCCACAGACCGCGGCGTACTGTTCATGCTGCTCAGCGCCCTCATCTCCGCGCTCAACGGTGCCGTCGCCAAGATACTCGGCGACGATATGAGCGCGCTCGAAATCGTCTTTTTCCGCAACCTCATCGGGGTCGCGATCATTCTTGTCATGCTCAGGCACACTCCGCCGACGCTTCCGGGAGGGAAACTGCATCTTCTGCTGCTTCGAGGGCTGTTCGGATTCAGCGCCATGATCCTCTTTTTCTACACCATTACCGTCATCCCGCTCGGCGAGGCGATCACGCTCAATAAAACCTCACCGCTGTTCGTCTCCGTTTTGGCCTTTTTCCTGATGAAAGAGCATCTGAACCGCTACGGCATTCTCGCACTTGCCATCGGATTTTCCGGCGTTCTTTTCATCACCAAGCCCGACGGCCTCACGATGGGATATGCCCATTTCCTCGGCCTGCTCGGCGGCTTTTTCGCCGCCTGCGCCTACGCCACGATCAAGACCATCCGCCATATCTACGATACCCGCGTGATCGTCCTCTCGTTTATGGGAATCGGTACGCTGCTGCCGCTGTTGCTCTTCGCATCCGCGCCTTTCGTAGAGGCACCTGATGCGCTGGCGTTTCTGTTCCCCCGTTTTGTCTGGCCCGGTGCCGCGAAGCTCTGGATGCTGATCGCGCTCATGGCCGTCATTTCGACCCTGTCGCAATGGCTGCTGACCAAAGCCTACAGTCTCAGCAAAGCCGGCATCGTCGGTGCCGTCAGCTATACGAACATCCCTTTCGCCGTCGGCTTCGGCATCATGCTCGGCGACGCGTTCCCCGATCTTACCGTCTGGACGGGCATCGCCATGATCGTCGCCGCCGGACTGCTGGTCAAAAAGGCGTAACGGCATGACCCCGAAACAGATCATCGTCATCGGCGGAGGCTACGGCGGGCTGCGGGCCATCGAACATCTCGCCGGGGATAACCGGTTTCGCATCACCCTGATCGACTATCGTCCCTACCACTACCTGCAGACCGAAGCCTACGGCTATATCGCCGGACGCTTCGACATTCACGACATTACCATCGACCTGGCAAACTGGTGCGACGGGTTTTCGCCGAAAATCCGCTTCGTCCAGACCCGCGCGCTCGGCTACGATACGGCAAACAACACTGTCACCACGGAAGCGGGAAGTTTCTGCTACGACTATCTCGTCATCGCCGTCGGCGCCCGTACCAACTTTTTCAGCTTTATCGGCGGATTGCGCGAGCACAGCTACGGCGTCAAAAACCTGCAGCGCGCGTTCGCGTTTCGGCAGATGTTCGAAACCCTGATCTATGACAAGGTCGAAGAGACACGGACTCCGGATGCTTCACCGCTGCATATCGCCATCGGGGGTGCGGGGCTCAGCGGTGTCGAGATCGCGGCGGAGATGGCGGAAGTCATCCATCGTCACCATCGCACCCTCGGTGCCAACGCCGAAAAGATCCGTATCTGCCTGATCGATGCCGCCGAAACCATTTTGCCCGGTATGCATCCGTATATCATCACCCGAACGCAAAGACGGCTCGAAGCACTCGGCATCGAAATCATGACCCGTGCGTTTATCGACCGCGTCGACGACGGGGCTATCCACCTCAAAGACGGCAAGGTGCTGCCCTATCGCTACATGATTTTCACCGGCGGAATCGAGGCCAATGTCCTCGACTCGGACAGGCCTGCACCGACAAACCGCCTGCGGCAGCTGCAGCCTGATGCCTATCTCAATCTCGCCGGAACGGACAATGCCTTCGCCGTCGGCGACTGTGCCGAGCTCAAGGACGTCACGGGACGTCCGCTGCCTCCCACCGCGCAAACAGCGGAAAAAAGCGCCGAGTACGTCGCCCGCAGTATCCGGATGCGCAGCGAAGGCAAAATACCGAAACCCTTTCATGCCCGCGTCGACGGCATGTTCGTCGCACTTGGAGGCCGGTACGCCGTCGGCGAGCTCTTCGGCATCATCCGCGTCAAAGGCTATACGGGCTACCTGCTGAAAAAAGCGATCACCAAAGGCTACTATCTCGGTCTGAAATTGCGGATCAATACCGGATACAAAAAACGTTCCGGCACATGAGAGCACCCGTTCCGATACGAAGTTTTCGGTATAATTGCCCTTTATCTGGCGGTTTTCGGAGGCTATCATGAAAAAGACGCTGATGCTCGCAAGCGTCATCGCAACGCTCTCGTCAGCGACAGACTTCCAGCAATACGAAATCTCTTTGCTCGGCGGCGTCGTTTTCCCCGATCAGGACACGCATCTCGAAACACAGCATACAATCGTCGGCGAGCTCCAGTTCAACGACTTCGAGGGCTACTTCATCCCGGAACTGCAACTGCTGCAGACGATGGAGACCGATTTTGCCGATTATCCCGGAGACGAACCCGCACCGCCGAATCCGTACAACGGCTCCACGTTTATCAGCCGCATCGGGCTCAATGCCCTGCACGAAGTCGATATCGGTACACCGTGGTGGATTCCGTTTTACAAATTCGGTGCCGGCTACGAAACACTCAACGACTACCACTATTTCAATAACCGTGACAGCCTCTATCTCTCAGCCGGCGGCGGGCTGAAATACTATACGACTACGCGCTTTGCCGTAAAAACGGAACTGGTATTCATGCAGAAGATGAACGAGTCGCGCTTCGATCAAAATTACGGTCTTTTCATCGGTTTTTCCTATACGATCGGTGCAATGGAACACAAAAGTATCTCCGCAAAACGGATAAAAGAGCATGAAGAAAGTATCCAGCGGCAAAAAGGGGAAGCGTTCGAATCTCTGCTGAAACAGCAGCACTGACCCGCTCAGGGGCCGTAAGGCGTCATGCCAAAAAGGCTACGCTTTGCACTGCCCTTTCACACAGCTTTCGATCTTCTCGACGATGGAAGGATCCTCGAGCGTCGATGTATCCTGCGTAATCGGTTCGCCTTTGGCGATGGCACGCAGGATCCGGCGCATGATCTTGCCCGAACGGGTCTTGGGCAGCCCCGGGACGAAGACGATATCGTCGCACAGCGCGATATTGCCGATCTCCTTCTTGATGACCGTATTGATCTTCTTGATCGTCTCGACCTGTTCGCCGAGGTTTTCGCTGTTTTTGAGCACCACGTAGGCGAAGATGCTCTCACCCTTGATATCGTGCGGCCGGCCGACAACCGCGACCTCGGCAACCTCGCCCGCCTTCTTGATCGCCGCTTCGACCTCCGCCGTCCCCATCCGGTGGCCCGAGACGTTGATGACGTCGTCGGTACGGCCGGTGATCGTAATATAGCCCTCTTCATCATACACGGCGCCGTCACCGGTGAAATAGACCGGCACACCGTCTTTTTTGACATCGCCGAAATAGGACTTTTTAAAGCGCTCCGGATCGCCCCAGACACCGCGGATCATCGACGGCCACGGACGGGTGACACACATGTAACCGCTCTCGCCCGGCCCGACCTTCTCGCCGGTTTCGGGGTCGAGGATCTCGCCCATGATGCCCGGCAGCGGAAAGGTCGCACAGGCCGGTTTGATCGGGGTCGCCCCCGGCAGCGGGGAGA
>JALWNV010000369.1:0-3991 GCA_027083665.1 Helicobacteraceae bacterium | reverse complement strand
GGTATCGACGATGGCGCATCTCCCGCCGCCGACGGTTTCGTAGTACCATTTCCATGCCGGCGGGTCGATCGGCTCGCCGACGGTACCGAGCACTTTAAGGCTCGACAGATCGTACTTCGCCGGCTCCTCCTCGCCCATCTTGTGCAGTACGCGAATGGCCGTCGGCGCCGTATAGAACTGGTTGATTTTATACTCCTCGACCATCTTCCACGGCCGTCCCGCGTCGGGATAGGTGGGGACGCCTTCGAACATCACCGTCGTCGCGCCCATCGCCAGCGGTCCGTAGACGATATAGGTATGACCGGTGATCCAGCCGATATCCGCCGTACACCAGTAGGTATCGTTCTCCTTGACGTCAAACACCCACTCCATCGTCATCTGCGCCCAGAGGATGTAGCCCGCGGTGTTGTGCTGCACGCCTTTGGGCTTGCCCGTCGAACCGGAAGTGTAGAGCAGAAACAGCGGATCTTCACTCTGCATCGGCTCGGCGGCACAGTCGCTGCTTTGCTGCATGATCAGCTCGTTGTAGCTGTAATCACGTCCCGCTTTCCATTCGATGTCCTCGAAATTGCGCTGAACGACGAGGACTTTTTCGACACACTCGCATCCCGTCTCGAGCGCGATATCGACGACCGGCTTGAGCATGTAGGGCTTGTCCTTGCGAAACGCGCCGTCGGCGGTGATCACGACCTTCGCCCCCGCATCGATGATCCGGTCACGCAGCGCCTCGGCGGAGAAGCCGCCGAAGACGATGGAGTGGATCGCCCCCAGACGGGCACAGGCGAGCATCGCGTAGGCCGCTTCGGGGATCATCGGCATGTAAATAACGACACGGTCGCCTTTTTGGACCCCGAACTCGTTTTTGAGCAGGTTGGCCATCCGTCCGACATGCTGATGCAGTTCGAGGTAGGTAATGACCTGTTTGTCGCCGCGGTCGCCTTCAAAAATGATCGCCGCCTTGTTCTTCCGGGTATGCAGATGGCGGTCGACACACTGCTCGCTGACGTTGAGCACCCCGCCTTCGAACCATCGGTAAAACGGTGCGTCACTCTCGTCGAGTACGGTATGAAACGGCTCGATCCAGTCGAGTTTTTCCTTGGCGTAATGCCCCCAGAACCCCTCGTAGTCCTCTTCGGCCCATCGCGCGAGGTCGCGGTATTCGCACATGTTCTTGATCCTTGCCGTCTTGGCGAACTCGCGGTTGGGCTGATAGATAGGTTTGCCTGCTGATTCACTCATGGTCTCTCCTGTTTGCGGTACAGCTATACCGAATAATATATGACGAGTATCATATCCAAGAGGAGTTTAGGAAGCATTAAGCGAAAAAAAACCTCCCGGCCGTAAGCAACGGTCAAGTTTTCAGCATTGAACACCCTGAAAAAATGATATTTGGAATTGCCCGATGTATCACGGAGCAGTAGTTAACCAACCTGACCAACTTAAAATAGACCAGATAATATAAAGAAAAGAGAAGGAGCATCTGATGGTTGTCAATATCTCGGACGCGAAAACCAACCTTTCCAAACTCGTCGAGATGGTTTATCACGGCGAGTCTGTCACGATAGCCAAGAACAATCTGCCGGTTGCCGATCTGGTCATGCACAAGCCCAAAGGCAAACGCAAATTGGGACTTGCCAAAGGCAAACTCGCAATGGCAAACGATATCACGGCGGAAGATGAACAGATCAATGCGATGTTCTACGGAGAGGAGCATTGAAGATCATCCTCGATACCCACATCTTCTTGCGGGCCGTAGCCGAACCTGAAAAACTCTCCGCCGAACAGATAGAGATGATCGAAAGGCTCTCCAATACGATCTATGTCAGTGCCGTCACGATCACGGAGATTATGATCAAGGCGTCAACAGGAAAGCTGCAGATCGCTTTCGATCCGGTAGCGATCGCCAAAGAGAGCGGGTTCGAACTTCTGGATTTCTCTGCCGAAGATGCTTCGGTGCTCAAAACGATGCCTTTTCACCACAAAGACCCTTTTGCCCGGATGCTGATTTCACAGGCACTCAACCGAAAATACGCTCTGATGAGCAATGATGGAAAGTTTGGGGCATATGGATGTAAGCTGGTTTGATATATCAAAGATGTTGAGGGTGCGGTATACGGGTAAAAACCGTACCGGTTATTGTTGTCTCCAAGTCTGAAAACACGTATATCTGATCTTAGGTGAAAGGTATATCATAAGCGCTATTAAGCCTTATAGACTATAATTGCGAAAAAAACGGAGAAAATCATGTTCGGAAGAAAAGAACTCAAAACCTACAACTATTCCCCCGAGGAGCTTTCGCAGTTTCAGTGGGCCAAAATGACGACGAACAAAGGCGTCATGTGGATCAAACTCTATCCCGAAGAGACACCCAATACCGTTGCAAACTTCGCGACACTGGCAAAAGAAGGTTTCTACAACGGCCTGAATTTCCACCGCGTCATCCCCGGTTTCATGGCCCAGGGCGGCTGTCCGACAGGGACGGGTACAGGCGGCCCGGGCTGGGCGATCGCCTGCGAAACGGATAAAAATGTCCACAAACACGTCAAAGGCACCATCTCGATGGCCCACGCCGGTCCCGATACCGGCGGCAGCCAGTTTTTCATCTGCTTCGTGCCCTGCCCGCACCTCGACGGCGTGCATACCGTCTTCGGCGGCATCGAGCCCGACGACACTGAATCGATGAAAGTTCTCGACAGTATCGAAATGCAGGACACCATCGAGAAAGTGGAAATCTTTCCCGAGCGCGATTGAGGTGCGAAACGATCGTGAGCGGTGAAGCAATGAAAACAGTACCCAAAACACCCTTCACCGTTCACCGTTCACCATTCACCGCATCGGGACCATCCCGATGCTAGTGCACATCTGCTGTTCCGTCGACAGCCACTTTTTTCTCGAAAAGCTGCAGCGCGATTTCCCGGACGAAAAACTGACGGGCTTCTTCTACGACCCCAACATCCACCCCTACTCCGAATACCGCCTGCGCTACCTCGACGTGCAGCGCTCGTGCCGGAAGCTCGGCATCGACCTCATCGAGGGCGAATACGATTTCGAGACCTGGATGGATGCGGTACGGGGGCTGGAGAATGAGCCGGAGAAGGGAGCGCGCTGCGAAGTCTGTTTCGACCGCCGCTTCGAGGTGAGCGCGCAAAAGGCGCTGGAACTGGGCGAGAAGAAAATGACGACGACCCTGCTCGTCAGTCCGCTCAAATCCCAGCAGCAGCTCAAGCATGCCGGTGAAGCGTTCGAGAAAGAACACGGCGTCGAGTTCGTCTTCGTCGATTACCGCGCCGGCGGCGGGACACAGGATCAGAGCCGTGTGACCAAAGAGCAGCAACTGTACCGGCAGGATTACTGCGGATGCCTTTTCGGCCTCACCCTGCAGCGCGGGCAGCAGGAGCGTCTGATGGATGAAATGTTTTCCGATATCTCCGGCCGTGTCCTGCCCGCCTCCATCGAAGAGCGGCTTGCCTTGTACGAACGGCGCATGGCACTCGAAGAAAAAGGGATCGCCTACCGCATCGTAAAACAGAAATTCCTCAACTACCGCCAGTTTTCCTGCCGCCTCGTACGAGGGAAGAGCGAAGTCGTCCCGGCCTATGCCCTGCCGTATTCGACCCTGCCGCGCAAACGGGCGAACGGGAAGATCGTCGACAGCATGAACGATATCCACTACTTCAACCGCGACGATATCCGATTCGTCACACTGGCCGTCTACAACGAAAAGACCGGTTCGGATTACGAAAACGTCACGCAGCTGATCTACAATCCCCCCGGACTTGAGACGGAGCTTTCCCTGCGGCAGGCGCTGTGCGACACCCCCTACGACCTCTCGCCCGTCATCATCACGGAGGACGTCCCGAGAGGGAAACTGACCCTCTTTCTCGATGCAAAAGCCTACGAAGACACCAAAGAACGGCTGATCGTGCACGGGAACAATCACGGTTGACATTTGCGGACTGTCTGGGCTACAATCATCCTTATGGAAAACAGA
>JALWNV010000368.1 GCA_027083665.1 Helicobacteraceae bacterium | reverse complement strand
TCTTGGAGTAGGTGCAAAAGGTGGAAAAGCCACACTAAAAGAGAAACCAAAACCTGTAGATGACTGGAACGAATTACTATGGCCACCAGAATGGCCTCTATCCACATATGAGTTATCATTCCTTCTTCCACATCTTCTTTCTGATGATGAGTGGAGAAAGAAATGGGAGAAAAGAGGACTTAAAATACCTTCTAAACTAAAACTCTGGATTTCAAAGATATACAACCCTGTATGGATTAACCCTGATGGATTTAGATGGATAGAAGTTTTAAGAGATGAAAACAAAGTAGAACTCCCTGTAAATCTATCTCCTACATGGTCTGAAACGAACTGGTACTGTGATTATATACTACCTGTCGGTCTTGCAGGTGAAAGACACGACAACCAGTCTGCAGAAACAAAACCTGAGAGATGGACTGCTTTCAGACAGCCTGTTCTAAGAGTTGCACTACAAAAAATGGGATGGAAACCAAAAGTTCCATGGAGAGCGACTCTCGAAGCTCATAAAAAAGCCGGTCTTGGTGAGGTTTGGGAGGAAAATGAATTCTGGATTAATCTAATGTGGGAAGTTGACCCTGATGGTTCATTAGGCGTTAGACAGTACTATGAGTCTAAGAAAAATCCTGGTAAGCCGGTTACTATAGAAGAGTGGTATGATGCTGCATTTGGAACACTACCAAATCTAAGAAAAGTTTGTGAAAAGCTTGGTACTACTCCTTACGAGTACATGAGAGACAGAGGTGCATGGACAGAAGAAACAGATGTGTACAATGTAATGGAAAGGGAAGTTCCTTATGACCCTGTAAAGAATGCAATTAAGTACAAAGGAAAATGGATACCACTATCTGAATGTGAGATAGACGAAGATACAGGAGCTGTATATCTGAAACACCACGGTGCTAAAGAGTGGCACAGTGAAAGACATACAATAGCAGTTAAAAAAGACGGAAAATTCCTCAAAGGCTTCCACACACCAACTGGACTGTTAGAATTCTACTCTAAAACTTTTGTTGAGTGGAGATGGCCTGAATATGCTATTCCTATTTACCCAAGGAACAAAGAAGAAAGAAAGAAAATGGTTCATATTGTTACACATGTTCACCATGACTATATGACAGAAGAAAACGCATTTGCTCTTAATCCAATCTTCAGACTACCTTACAATATCCATACAAGGTCTGTTAACGCCAAATGGCTCATGGAAATATCCCAGAACCACAACCCAATCTGGATATATGAGGGAGATGCCAAGAGACTTGGTATCAAGAGAGGAGATGCTATTAAACTAAGGGTTGTTGATACAGTTTCTGGAATAGAAGTTGGATACTTTGTAGGCATGGCCATACCTACCCAAGCAACAAGGCCGGGTGTGGTTGCATGTTCCCACCACTCTGGTAGATGGAGACTAAGAAACACAGTTAAAGTAGATAAATATGAGCTTGGTATATACAGATACGGTTCTGCTCTTGCTGAAATGAAAGAAGAAGGAACTGTTAGAAAAGTTAGATGGATAAAAGGAGTAGAAAGATTCAAAGTCAAAAAACAAGGTGATGAGTTCAAATGGCCGTACCCAGAATTCAACCAAGATATGGAATATGTATGGTGGAAAGGAGATACAGGTGTATGGCAAAATGCTGTATTCCCTGCAAATCCAGACCCATTATCAGGTATGCACTGCTGGCATAAAAAAGTTCTTATAGAAAAGGCTGGTCCAGATGATAAAATTGGTGATGTTGTTGTAGATATAGAAAAAACATTTAAAGTATATCAAGCCTGGAGAGATGTTCTAACAAGGCCTGCACCTGGTCCAAACAACCTCAGAAGACCTAAGTGGTTCAAAAGACCATGGTATCCACACACAGATAAAGCATACAGAATGCCTATGGGAGAATCCCACGGAGAATAATATAATCTTAGGG
>JALWNV010000367.1 GCA_027083665.1 Helicobacteraceae bacterium | reverse complement strand
CGTAGGTACGGGCGATATCGACAAGTTCCGTCGCTCCCGAATACCCCAGGTCCAGTGCCGCCTGATAGATAAACGGTTTGAAAGCGGAACCGGGCTGACGCCGTGCCTGCGTCGCACGGTTGAACGCGCTTTTTTGATAATCGACTCCCCCGACGAGGCTCAGTACCTCACCGGAAGCAGGATCGATACTTACCAAAGCGCCGTTGCGTTTTTCAAACGCCGTCGCGTTGAAATCCTTCGAACGTATCGCACGTTTTCGTGCAAGACCGTAGGTATATTTCAATGCATCGCGTCCCGCTTCCTGAAGCTTGAGATCGATCGTCGTCTCGATCGTATAGCCGCCCGTACGGACATCGGGATACAGTTTCGCCGCCCGGCGAAGCACCTCGTCGACGGCATAGGGGGCGCGATTTTGCGTCAGTGTCTCGTTATAGACTTTCGGCCGCTCCTTCAACGCCGCCTCGTAAGCGGCATCATCGATCCAGCCCAGCGTATGCATCCGGCCGATCACCCGGTTGGCTCGCCCCATGGCAAGATCGTAATTGCGCGTAGGCGCATAAAACGACGGGGCTTTGGGCAAACCGACCAGGATGGCCGTCTCTTTGAGCGTCAGCCGGTTGAGGGGTTTGTGAAAATATCCCTGTGCCGCGGTCTTGATACCGTAGTAGCCGTGCCCGAGATAGATGGCGTTGAGATAACGTTCGAGAATCTCCTCCTTGCTCAGCTCGAACTCGAGCTTGATCGAAAAAATCAGCTCTTTGAGCTTGCGTGAAAACTTCTTCTCCCGTGTCAGCAGGGTATTCTTGACAAGCTGCTGGGTAATCGTGCTCGCACCTTCGACCAGACGGCCGGCCTTGATATCCTTGATAACGGCACGGAAGATGGCATCGGGATTGACCCCGTGATGTTCGAAAAAAGTCGTATCCTCGATCGCCAGAAGCGCTTCGATCACCTGCGGCGGAATTTCGTCAAACGCGGCATAGGTACGATTTTCTTTCTCGAAAATATTGGCGATCTTCTCACCGTTTCGGTCGTAGATATAGGTGGTCAGCGCCGGGCGGTAGTCGACGAGTTTTTCCGTCATCGGTCCGTAACGGGCGACAAAATAACCGACAAACAGCACCAGGGCCGAAAAACCGCCGACTACCAATGTCCAAATCAATTTTTTCACGTCCGGAACCCCCTTGTGGCGAAACTGGCCTCGATCAGCGTCCGGGTATAAGGGCTTTTGGGCGCCTGCATCACCTCGTGCATTTTCCCCTGCTCAACCACTTTTCCCTCCTTGATCACGCAGACATCGTCACACAGGGCACGAGCCGACACGATATCGTGGGTGACGAAAAGCATTTTGAAATCCATCTCCTTTTGCAGCCGTTTGAGCAATGCGATAATCACCTTCCTCGTGTCCGGGTCCAGTGCCGTCGTCGGTTCATCCAGCAGCAGCAACTTCGGCCGGTGTCCCAGCGCGACGGCGATCACCACCCGCTGAAGCTGCCCGCCCGAAAGCTCGGGAGGAAACCGCTCGAGCAGGCGCTCATCCAGGCCGACGGCATCGAACAGCCGTACGATCTCCGAACGCTTCATCCCGCCGAAATGTGCCCTGATTTTCGTCAGGGGAGAGAGCGCCGTAAACGGATTTTGCGGTACGAACGCCACTGTCTTGCCCCGCTGCAATCCAAAAGGGGCGTCAACGTCCAGCCGGCAGGTCATCTCCTCAGGCAGCATTCCCAACAGCGCTTTGAGCGTCAGGCTTTTTCCGCTGCCGCTCTGCCCGACCAGGGCGAGCGCCTCGCGGATGACAAACGCGATATCGACAAGGGAAGTGCCGTTGAAACCGATCTCGAGCCGATGGATACGTATCATGGACGTTATTGTATCGCGTTACGATAAAGCATAGCAAACCGTTTCGCTTCCGAACGGCATACAC
>JALWNV010000366.1 GCA_027083665.1 Helicobacteraceae bacterium | reverse complement strand
TACTTTCAGCCTTTGGGGGAAAGCCGCACCCGTTGGGTGAAAGTGACAGGTGTGGCTTTTCGCTTCTATTTCCCCTATTTTACTGTATCTCCCCCTCTTCGCTTATTTTTCTATTTCTATATTTGGGACATTCTCCTCCATCACCTGAGAAGAGGTGTTTTCGATATAATAGATCTTGTACCTAAGCGCATCGGGGACACTGCCCCACTCTATAGAGATATTGGTATCGTTCGTTCCCGCTTTGCTATCTTGCACCAGCGATGGCGCTTCGATAGCCAAAAGCGCAGTACTCAATATCCAGAACAATCCTGTCACTCGTTTCATTTTCTCTCCTTTGCATACACAATCATAACACGCCGGCGTTGCAGATATGTTGCATCTTCGCCTAACGCCCCGCTCACCTTCATCACCGCCCTGGCGGATATCGCCATTCCCGGCATTCTAGCGTTTTGCCGAATATCACCCTGCAGGGTGATTTTTTGAAGAAAAAGAGAGCGTGGAAAACAGGCTTTTCAGTTCAGCAGGTACATCAGCAGTGCCGGATTCATGTTCTGCTCTTTCCACTCGAACACGCTCACGCTGTCGTTGTCGGGATCGCCGGCAATGATTTTATAGAAAGAGGTCTCGACACTGGTGCCCAGCGCGCCGGCGGATCTGCCGACGATCATGCCCTCTGCCTGCCAGTCGGATCTGTCCCTATCGAACCCATAAACAAATACCGCCCCGCCGTCACCGAAATCCGGTGCACCGACAGCTATACTTCGCAGCCCATCAATCGCGACCGAGTACCCGAACCGTTCCGAGCCACCGAGATTCGGATCTTCCGGCTGACGAAAAGTCCTATTGAGATCCCAGCTGTTTGCCGTAACATCGTGAAGCGAAAACAGATCCGCTTCGCCTACGGGGTATGGTGCCGGCACCTGTGAGGAGACGACATTTTTTTTCAATGCCCCCACAACAAGGTGCCACAGGGTCAGATCTACCGACGTACCGAAACGGCTCTCCTGCGAATACTTGAAGTCATCCAGAAGATATCCGTCCACATCCTGCGTCAGCCGAGCCTCTTTCGTCCAGGAAAAACCGCCGGAAAAAGTACCGCTGAGCTTGTAAACATACACTGCACCTTTATCGGGATAGGTCTGGCTACCCTCAGCGTTTTGCACATCTTCATCCGGTGCACCGACGGCGAGATGCGCACGATTGTTCCCATACATTTCCAAAGCCCCATTGCGTTCTTCAGTCACCGCCACCGCATGGCCGTAGTGATTGTAGATCAGCCCGGGATCGCTGACGGTGAAACTTTTCCAGTTACTGTCGTTTCCGTCCATCAGACTGAACGCATACGTCACGACTTTTCCGTCTGCCGCACTGCTGAACGGCTCTCCGGCCACGACCATGATACCTTTATCCACTATTGTCGAATTTGTAGGCGAACCCTCTGCTTGCAAAAAGCCGACAAGATCGACACTGGTGCCAAGTCCCGTTCCGTTGGCATCGCTGAATACTTTCATGGCGACAAAATCTCCCGCCATATTCATACTGTAGACTTTCACCTCGTCTCTATAGATCGTCGTATGCGTCTTGGGACTGTAGAATTCGAAATCCGGAGCGCCGGCGGCAATATAAACCCCGTCAGAACCCATATCCCTGACGGCGACATCCGTCCCGAGCGACTCATTGTAGTATCCCGCGATACGGTTTTGCGGAGCCCATTCTCCCGAACCGCTTCTTTTGTAGATATAAACCGCTCCATCATGCGGGCCGTAGCTACCGTTTTCATCCGGTGCCCCAACAACCAGATAAGCATTGTCGGAATCCATACTGTAGCCGGCCGAAAGATTCCCGTCTCCGCTGCCTTCGACGAATTTCGTCACTTCCGTCCAGTTGCCCCATGCCAATACCGGGATCAGTGCACCGGCTATACCCCATCTACATATCTTTTTCATTATCCCGTCCTTTTTTGACACTTTGCATCGCTATCCGACGCTGCTTTACTTCTATTGTATCATGCCCGTGTTGCAAAAATGTTGCAATTTTTTCAGTCTCAAACAGTGATTTCGCGCATAATCAAGGCAGATTTCAGGATTCGTCTAAACAAATCGACTGAATGAAATGCCATATCAGTACAAAAAAATCCAACGCAATGTATCCAAGAAAGTACTGCATCAAAAATTGCGTATGTTTCCCGGTGGAGTAATAATGTCCATTACCACCGCCTCAAACGGTGGTTTTCACGAGGGAATAAAGAGAGGAGAAAGAGGTTTTTCAGTTCAGCAGGTACATCAGCAGTGCGGGATTCACATTCGGCTCTTTCCACTCGAACACGCTCACGCTGTCGTTGTCGGGATCACCGGCAATCACCTTTCCGTCGAGCGTGTCGACACTGCTCCCCAGAGCGCCCGCGGATTTGCCGACGATCGTACCGGCCTCCCGCCAGTCGGAGCTGTTCGTATCGTATCCGAAGACGAATACCGCCCCGGTACCGCCGAAATCCGGTGCACCCACCGTGATCATCTTCTGTCCGTCCATCGCGACCGCGTACCCGAACTTTTCCGACACCGCCGGATCCGGATTTTCCGGCTGGACGAACGTGGCGTTGAGTTCCCAGCCGTTCCCACTGATATTCTGCAGCGAAAACAGATCCGCTTCGCCCACATACGCTGTCGTCAGTGTCGATACGACATTTTCGATCAGCGCTCCCGCGACGAGATACCACCGTGTCAAATCCACCGAGATACCGAACCGGCTGTCATCCGCATACTCGGTTCCCGACCGAAGCACCCCGTCCACATCCTGCGTCAGCCGGGTCTCTTTCGCCCAGGAGAACCCGTCGGAAAAAGTCCCGTCGAGTTCATAGACGTAGACCGCCCCTTTGTCCGTATAGGTCTCGGTGCCTCTGCTGTTTCGCACGTCCTCATCCGGTGCGCCGACAGCGAGATGGGCGCGCCCGTTGATCACGACATCGAAATTGTTGTCGTGCGTGACCGCCACCGCGTGACCGTAATGGTTGTAAACCAACCCCGGATCACTTACCGTGAAGCTTTTCCAGTTGCTGGAGTTTCCGTCCATCAGACTGAACGCATATGTCACGACCCTGCCGTCCGCCGTACCGCTGAACGGTTCTCCGGCTACGATCAGGATGCCTTTGTCGTCCGTCGTATGGTTCAACAGGCTACCCGATATCTCGATATAGTCGGCCATATCGACACTGCTGCCAAGCCCCGAGCCGTTGTCATCGGTAAAGCGGTTCATGTACCTGAAACGCCCCTGCGTATCCATGCTGTAGATTTCAATGGCATCGCGATAGATCGTGCTGCCGGGATTGGTTCCATTATCTTCATAGTCGGGTCCGCCCGCCGCGACATAAACACCGTCACTGCCCATATCCACGACAGCGACATCCGTCCCGAGCGACTCGTTGAAGTATCCGCGGACATGGTCTTTCGGTATCCATTTCCCCGTCGCGGCATTCTTCTCAAAAATATAAAGCGCTCCGTCGTGCGGCCCGTAATTGCCGCGCTCCTTCGGTGCACCGATCACGAGGTAGTCCTTGTCGACATCGATGCTGTAGCCCGCGGAAAGATTGCCGTCACCGTTTCCTTCGACAATTTTCATCACTTCCGCCCAGTTTCCCCATGCCAGTACCGGAACGAATATTCCGATCACACCCCATCTCGCCAAATTCTTCATTGTTCCATCCTTTCTCACTCCGATGAACTCACACTTGTCCTCTTATGATAACAAAAAAGCATTAAAAATCACTCCGGCTCGATCAGGTACCCCGTCCCGCTGACGTTGCGTACCAGCTCTTCATCCGTCATATGGCGGATGCGGAAGATCAGCGAACGCAGGGTCTTGTCGTTGACCAACTCGCCCCAGATCTGCATGCTGATCTGCTCGTTGGAGATGCTCACCCCCGGCTCTTCGCACAGCAGCGCCACCAGCTTGCGGGCTTTGGGCCCCAGCGGGATCCCCCGGCCGTCCTTGCTCAGCCGCTGCCTGGAACGGGAGAAAAGATACCCTCCCCGCAGCCGGACCTCATCCGCAGCCGGTTTCCCTGCCGGCAACGGTACGGACGCTTCTTGCGGCCGCTCCGTCGCCAGGCGCAGCGTCGCGATGATCTGCGCTTCATTGTAGGGTTTGGTCAGGTAGCCCGCCGCATGGGCCTGCACCGCGTAGTCGACCATCTCGTCGTCCACATAGGCCGTCAGGAAAATGATCTTCGTCTCGATGTTCTGACTGATCGCCACCGCCGCCTCGCTGCCGCTGACGTTGTCGCGCAGCATGATATCCATGAACACGACATCGGGTTTCAGACGGGTACAGACCTCGATCGCCTCTTTGCCGCTGTCAATGACCTCGAGCACCTCGACACCGTGTTTTTCCAGCATCTCCTTTAGAAACTCCGCCGCGATCAGCTCGTCTTCGACGATCACCGCCTTTACACCTTTCATGCCGTCTCCTTTTCAAACCGGATTTCGTATCGCAGACCGCCCTCGCCCGTGACACGCATCTCGCCGCGCAGCTGCCGTACGGCGAGCCGGATCAGCTTCAATCCGAGCGAATTGCCTTGTACGAGCGCCTCGGGATCGTCGCTGCCCCTGCCGTCGTCGCCGTAGGCGAACACATACCCCTGTCCCGGTGAGGCCTGCAGCGAGATCGATATGGTCCCGCCCGCTTCTGCGAACGCATATTTGAGACTGTTGGTCAGCAGTTCGTTGGCGACGATCCCAAGCTGCACCATCGTATCGAGCGCCAATGCGTCGTCACCGCGGATATCGACCGCGATATCCCGCCGCCCCGACATCCCCACCAGCAGGGTGGAGAGCCGCCGCATATAGGTCGCGAAATCGACATGCTCCAGATCGTCGGCACGGTAGAGCATCTCGTGCACCATCGCGATGGACTCGATGCGGATCTTGCTACCGAGCAGATGCTCGCGCTGCGACGGCGGCAGTGCGTTCGCCTGCAGTCCCACGATGGAAGCGACGACGTTGAGGTTGTTCTTGACGCGGTGGTGCACCTCTTTGAGCAGCATCTCCTTCTGCCGGTTGGCATCGTCGAGCTCGTCGAACGTCTTGACGATGGAGAAGTGATACAGCAGTCCGAAGATAAAAATAATGCCCGCCGCATACCCGAGGTTGAAAAGCGCATGGGGGTTCTGCACCAGCGGGTTGTCCGGGTTGTTCAGCGACTCGGCATACAGCAGCAGCGCCATCACCCCCAGCATCCCCGCCTCGATGAGCAGTGCGATCCGCAGCCGCACGAATAGCAGGATCGTCAACGGCAGCAGCAGGACGAACACGACCGACATCGTGGCGAAATGGTTGAGCCAGATCAGCCCCAGCAGTGCCGCGGCGACAACGGCGAAAAAATAGTACGCCGCCGCATGCAGCCGTCGGCTGCGGTGAAAGCGCCACAGACCGATCGCCAGCAGCAGCGACGAACCCGCTTCGATTATCGCGTTATGATAGCGCCCCGCCGCCGCATCGATCAGCATGGCGATCGCTTCGACGGCGATAATCGTCACGTAAAAACGCGCCAGCAAAACGGCTTTGTGCTCCCCGAACCGCCACAGCCGCGCCAGACGCTTCACCGGGCCCCCCTGCGCGTCGCCAGCACTTCGAACGTCTTGATAAAAATGATGAAATCCAGCCAGAGCGACCAGTTCTGGATATACCAGACATCGAGTTCCACCCGCTCGGAGAACGACAGCTCGTTGCGTCCCTTGATCTGCCAAAAGCCCGTGATCCCGGGTTTGACGTGCAGGATCGTGTCGACATCGTCGCCAAGCTTCTCCTTTTCGCCGACCATGTACGGCCGCGGCCCGATCAGGCTCATCTCGCCTTTGAGGATATTGAAGACCTGCGGCAGCTCATCGAGCGAAAATTTCCGCAGCCAGTATCCCGCCCGGGTGATGCGCGGATCGTTGCGGTACTTGTGATACCGTTCGTAATACCCGATCTCTTCGGGATGCTCCTGCAGGTACGTGTCGAGCAACGCATCGCTTCCCGAATACATCGTACGAAACTTGTAGCAGTCGAAAACCTTGCCGTCCTTTCCCAGCCGCCGCTGCAAAAACAGCACCGGCCCTCGGCTGTCACTCCTGATCCACAGCGCGATCAATGCGTACAGCGGCAAAAACAGCGGCAGGATCAACAGTACCGCCGCCGTCTCCGCCGCCGTCTTCATCACAATGTTTTTGGTGCGAAAGAGCTGGTTCTGGAGATTGATCATGCTGATCTGCCCGATGCGCAGGTCGATGATCTCGGCGTTGGCGAAACTGAGATGATGCAGGTAGGGGATCAGTACGACGTCGCTGTAACGCTTCTTGTATTTCGCGATCAGCTTTTCGAGCGTTTCAACCGGCATCCCCCGTGTGGCGATGAAAACAATCGCTTCTTCATCCGCCGATTCCATCGGGACATACCCGAGATAGCGGTTGAGCCCCAGCTGCCGTTTGAGGTGTTGCACCTGCAGCTCCTCTCCGACGATCAGCGCGGGCTTTTGCCACCACCCGAGACGATAGAGCAGCTTTTTCGCCCCGACACGGCCCAGCGGCAGCAGCCACGCGGCATTGACGAAGATCAGCACCACCATCGCCCGCGAATACTGTTCGGAGGTCTTGGTCATGAAGACATAGGCCGAGATGAAGATGAAAAGATAGAAAATACCCAGAAAGAGCTTGCGGGTCTCTTCCCAGAAGTCGTTGCGCCGGCTGTAGAGCCCGAAACTGTAAAAGATCAGCAGCTCCAGCACGAACAGCAGGCCGCCGAACGCGAACCGTTCCCAATGGCCCTCGTAGTCATTGAAATAGCTGAACCGGTCCAGCCAGAGACGCTGAAAATGCGATATCAGGAGCGCCGCCAGCAGCGACAGTGCGTCGACGGCGACCAAAACGGCGGCGGAAACCGCATCCTGACGGTACCGTTTCATTCCGCATCCACCCCTCTCGAGTTGCTGTCAACTTTTATAAACCCACCGTCCACTTATCGCGATCCGTTACGAAGTTTCTCGATCTGCGTCAGGATCTCCGACAACTCGCCCTTGAGCTGAAAGATCGTATTCAGGATATCGGCAACCATTCCTTCATCATCCGCATAGTTATGGGCAATTTCATTGCGAAGGTCCCGGATTTCGAACCATTCATCGACATCGACGACATCGATCTTTTCCAGCTGATTCAGGATATCGAGAAAGGGCCTGTCCGTATTCTCTCCCAGATACAGCAGCAGTGATTTGAAAAGCTTTGCCCCCATCGTATCCTGAAGTTTGACAAAACGGTAGATGCATTGATCGCTATACGCCAGCATTTGCGAATCATCCCGGAGTTTGCACATTTGTCTCTTGTCCAACGGGAATACAAATCGGCTTTGCAGCATCGAAAAAGCGGTTTCAAGCCGGGACAGATGGCGTCGGCATTCAGCCAGACCGTCATCAAGCTTCTGCCGATATATCAGAGCTTGATGCCCCATTTTCTGGCCTCCTTTTCAATCAGGCGTTTGGGATCGAGATTGAACACTACGTCGATTTTCTGATCGCCGATCTCACGTTTAAGCCGTGCGAGAAATTTGCGTTTTTTGTTAAAAAGCCCCTCTTTGTCTTCTACTTCAAGATAGAGGTCGATATCGCCGCCTTTTTTCAAATCATCCACCCGGCTGCCGAACAGGTAAATATTCCCGGCATGAAAAACATGATAGAAATGTTTTCGGATCGCAGTACGGTACATCGGAGAAAGACGCATATACTCCCTTTAGAATACCTCCGGAAACCACTTTACGCATCTCAGAGGCAGTTTCCGTAGGCACTCTTTGATCTTTTGCTGTTATTATAACGTCAAAAAGAGACTTCCCGGCCGCTTTTCGCTGTCGCGTTGACGTTTTGGATATCAAACGCTTTTTGTACCTGCGACGGGTCCGGAGAGGAAACTTCCGGCTCGAATACAACCGCCCCGATCGCCGCAAGACTGATCACGATACCGATCCAGTTGAGTAGTTGATGGCTTTTCATAGATCAATTGTACCGCTTGTCGGCATAAGAACACCCCCTAACGGCATCGTCAATACCGACAAAGCCCTCCTTTTGAAACGCTCACGATCGTTGAAAACAAAAATATCGGTTTCATCGACGCCCTGATCTGCGCAAAAAGCAACCTGCAGGGGTTTGGGAAACTGCGTATCAATCAGGATCCGGACAAGTGTTGATCAACATACTCTCCGATTGCGAGCCGGAACCGTTCCGCAGAAAATTTCTCGACACTGTGGCGCACCTGCAAAGGATCGAATGAGAGTCTCTCGAAACGGCTGACGGCCTCACGGATCGCCGATGCCGACTGCTCGAAAAAATGCACGCCGCTTACCCCGTCCGAGACACTCTCCGCCGCACCGCCGATTCCGAGTGCTATGACGGGCGTACCGCAACTCATCGCTTCGACAGGAACGATACCGAAATCTTCGACAGCAGCATAAACGAATGCGCGGGCATGGCGCATTTTTTCGATCAATATCGCATCATTTTGGTAGCCCATGACTTCGATGTTTGCTCCGGCGATACGGCGGATGGCTGCATACTCCTCCCCGCGGCCGATCACCACCAATTTTTTCTCCGGCATGGCGTTGAACGCCTCGACGATCATTTTCGTTTTCTTGTACGGCACCAGGCGTGAA
>JALWNV010000365.1:1222-1930 GCA_027083665.1 Helicobacteraceae bacterium | reverse complement strand
TATGCAAAAGCGCGAGGCGCTCGAGAATGTGCTCATCCCCTATACAGAGCAGGAGAACCGCGAGATGGTGAAGCGGTGCGGATTCGCCCATTGCGAGACGATTTTCCGGTGGGGGAATTTTGCGACGTTTATTGCGATAAAGCGGTGAACGACGGATGATCTGTTATTTTTGAATAATATCAGGAGTGCAAGATGACGGTTTTGGAGCATTTTGAGGCCTTGTGTGCGATCCCGCACTGTTCGAACGATGCAGGGCGGATGCTGGAGTACCTGCAGACAAAAGCGTCGGAATACGGGTACGAAAGCCGGACGGATGCGGCGGGCAATCTGCTTTGCAGCCGTGCGGATTCGAAGGTGACACTGCAGGCGCATTACGATATGGTCTGTATCGGCAGCGCTCCGAAAATCGAAACGGTCACAGAAGCGGGATGGATGCGTGCGGCGGATTCGACGCTCGGGGCCGACAACGGCATGGGTATGGCGATGATGTTGTCATTGATGGAAGAGGGGAGTACTGTCGACTGTCTTTTCACCGCCGATGAGGAGGTCGGGCTGGTCGGTGCCCGCGGACTCGGGCTGCCGCTTAAAACGCCGTATATGCTCAACCTCGACAGCGAAGCGTACGGCGAGATCACCATCGGCTGTGCCGGCGGGGTGGACTTGAACGTGACGTTGCCGCTGCAGCGCGAAGCCCGGACACTCTTCGGC
>JALWNV010000365.1:0-1212 GCA_027083665.1 Helicobacteraceae bacterium | reverse complement strand
GCTTAAGTCCGGAAAAGTCGCCATTGCCAAAGAGAAGTTTAATCTCAACAACGTACTCGACGAGGTGTCGGGAAGCGCACAATCGAAATTTCAAAACAACAATACCGAGTTGATTTTCGATATCGACAAGAACATTCCCAATGCGATCAAGGAACTGGCCGCGGCGGTATATGCCGCCAAAGCGCAGATAGCCGATATCCGCGGAGGCGAACGCCGCAACGCCATCGCCAAACGTGCCGTAGCGACGGTCGTGTCGGAGCGGGAGATAAGCGACAGGCGTTTTCGTCCGCTGGGACAGAAGACTTACCGTGTTATAAAAAACGATGTCGTCAGGATGCTGCACGGGTTCGCACACGGTGTACGGGCGTTCGATACTGCGCTCGGGATCGTGCGGACAAGCGTCAATCTCGCCGAGGTGCAGACCGGTGAGCGGACGATGACGCTCCGGCTGAGTCTGCGTTCGATGCGCGAATCGGATCTGCGGCGGCTCGAAAGTGAGACCGCCGCGTATTTCGAGGCGTTCGGAGCGACGGTGCAAAGCGGGGGCTTTTATGCGCCGTGGGAGCCGGTACGCAATGATTTCGTAAAACGGGTGGGCGATATCTATGCCAAGGTAACGGAAAACGATGTCCGTATCGGGGCGATCCATGCGGGACTGGAGTGCGGTATCATCGGCGAGAAGTTCCCGCAGCTTCAGATGGCATCCGTCGGTCCGACCATATTATATCCGCACTCCACACGCGAATGCGTCGAACTGCAGAGTGTCGAAGAGGTCTTTGCGGTTGTGAAGCGGGTAGTCAGCGCGCTTTGAAACTCTCTTTGCTTTTGCAGAACTCTTGGAGAAAACACTCCGTATCGCATTTGGGATTCTTGGCGGTGCAGATGTAGCGGCCGAAGAGAACCAGCCCCTGGTGCAGCGCGTGCAGATCCGTTTTGAAGATCTTCACGAGCGTTTCTTCGGTTTTCAGTGCCGTTTCGTCGCTGCTGAGCCCCAGACGGTGCGCGACGCGGAAGACATGGGTGTCGACGGCCATCAGGTTGGCGCCGGTGTATTCGATCATGACGACGTGCGCCGTCTTCTGTCCGACTCCCGCGAGGGTAACAAGCTCTTTCTCGTTCATGGGGATTTCCCCGCCGTAGACCTCGACGACACGTTGCGCCATCTTGACGAGGTTGACGGCTTTGTTGTTGAAAAACGAGCAGGTTTTGATC
>JALWNV010000364.1 GCA_027083665.1 Helicobacteraceae bacterium | reverse complement strand
ACGTGCAAGATTCGAACACAAAACCGGGGTCCGAGTACCGCCAAAAAAAACATCGTCGTCAAAATATCCTACAATCAGGATGTCACCGTCAGTTCCGTCGCGTACAATTCGGGAAGCGACTTCAGTTGCGACATCAGCAGCGGTGCGCTGAGTGCCGGTTCGTTCATCACCTGCACAAAAACATCGAACTGGACAAGCACCACAAACAACAAGGATTTCACCATCACCGTCCAGCCTTCAGCCAGCGGGACACTGGAGCAAACCGCAACGATCGAATCTACTGCCACCTCCGACCCCGATACGTCCAACAACAGTACGAGCAGCTCGGTCACGGTCAACGGCACGGCACCGATTTCGGGCACCTCTCCGGTCTGTATCGAATCGACCTCGTACGGGTCGTCGGGCAGCATCGGCGGCTGTTTCAACGGCGGCGCTTTCCAAGGCGGCGCCGGCTGCCGCCAGAGCATCAAACTGCGCAATCTCTCGAACGATCCTATCAGCAATGCCAAGATCGCAATCGATTACAACCTTTTCAACGGCAATGCGGGTCAGAAATGCGGGATCGACGGTGTCGACGAGACCGGCAACCGCTGTGAACTGACCGATACGGTCAACTTCGGACCGTTCGGTGTTTTCAACAATGCGGCGACATTCGAAACGGGCAACTTCGGTGCACTTGAAAACCATACGATCTTCACCGAAGCCGCGCTTTCGAACGACTTCAGCTTCTTGAATAACAATACCTATATCGAATATGTCAAAAACGGTACCACCTACGCCGCACGCGTCGAGCAGTGCAATATCAACACCACTTCCAACGACCTGTGCTGGGATCAGCGGAGCACGATCAAAAAAGGAATCGGTATCTGTATGGATTTCGGCTTCTTCAGCTTCGGAGCCGCTACCGGCGGATGCGGAAAGGAGATCACCCTCAGGAACCAGGGAAGCCTGCCGCTGACGGGAGTGACCACCAGCCTCGTGACCGACGGTCTTTTCAACGGGCACATGATCGACGACTGTCTCATCGACGGTTCGACGACGGGCAACTGCAGCCAGGGCGATGTTTTCGACTTCGGTTTCATGGGCATGAGCGGGCTTTTCCAGGGAAGCTCCGTTCTCTTCGACCCCATGCCGGATTTCGACAAAAACGATACGCACAGTATCGCGACGCTCTCGACAATCAGCATGAGTGTTTTTCCCTCATCACAGCTGTTCGGTACCTATATCACCACCGACACCAACGGCAACCACACGCTTAACCAGGGCGAAATCAAACAGTGTAGCGAATGGCATCCGATCGATCCCGGATTTGTCGAATGCGGACTTTTCCCGAGTGCGCTCAATACATGGGAAGACATCAATCGCGGCAACGGCGACGTCGTGATCGATGCGGACAGCGTCTATGCCGACAACGTCAACGGCACGGGCGGTTCCGCGCAGGATATCCAGTGTACTGCAAACGGCAGCACGCAACCGTGTGACGTCAAACCGATGACGACGCCTATCCCGACACTCCCCGCCTTTATCGAAAGCACCAAGTCCGGTGCGCAAACGGCCGGAAGCACGGAAACGGATCTCGACTACGGCGACCTGACCGTGAGCGGCAGCACCCATTTCTCGCCGTCGGGAACCTACGACAACGGCAATCCGGTCATGCTGATCAAATCGCTCACGATCCAGGGCGGACCGACGGTTACATTCGATGCCGGTGACTACTGGATCGGCAGCCTGAGTGCGGACCAGTTTACGAAAATCCGCACCAACGGACAGGTCCGCTTCTTCATCGGAAACGACCTGACGCTCGACGGCAATATGCTCGATATCAATTTCGACGGCGGTGCAGGGGTTCCGGGCGATCTTTTCATCTTCGTCTACGGCAACTTCACCTGGTCGAGCATGGGAGGCGGCAACCAGCAGGACATAACCGCGTACGTCTTCGTCAACGGCCAGTACACCGGCAACCACGACTCGGCAAACAGCCACTTCAAAGGTGCGGTAACCGCCGTGCAGGACATCAACCTCAACAACAACCAGGAATATACCTACGACGACAGCGGGCTTATCAACGGATGGGGTGCCTGTACAAGTTGTATCAAGGTCGGATTCGACAAGCCTTTTTACGAAGTTACCGAAGATATCAACGTCATCGGGACGACAGAGACCGTCTTCCCGGTCATCAAACTCGAGCATGCTTCCACCAAAGATATCACGGTGCATTATCACACGGAGGACGGAACGGCACGCGTAGTCGACGGTGACTATATCCAGGTCACCGATCGCAACGTCACCATTCCCGCCGGCGATCTCAATGTCAGTATCCCGATCCATGTCTACAATGACGCACCGATTGAACTGGACGAAAACTTCTTCGTCCAGCTCACCGATCCTTCCAGCGGCGCCTGCCTCGGTGATATCAACCGCACCGAGATCAAGATCAAGCGCCAGGAAGACGCGCCGATATGTTTCGAAGACGACTTCAGCAACGGGCTAGACAGCAAATGGCGGGTACTCAAAGCATCAGGCGGGTTCACACCGAAAGTTGTACAGGTTGGAGGCGACTCCCGCTTAAGGCTTACGGATCGTTCACACAATCTGTCGACTGTTATTACGAAAGACTACACGTTCGATACGAAATACAATCTCATTATTGTCGAATTCGACTATTACGCATACGGCGGATGTTCGGATGGCAGCAACTACACAGAGTATCACGGAAGCAATTTCATGGGGGACTGGGGTGCGGACGGCATCGTCAATGTCCTTTTCGACTCCTCTGTCGGGGATTCCCCCACTCCGGGAGCGCTTGGCGGCTCATTGGGATATGCACAGATGACCGTCATAAGTCCGAAGAAAGACGGTTTTGAAGGAGGTTGGCTCGGACTCGGGCTCGATGAGTTCGGCAACTTTGCGAAACCCAATGAAGGGAAAATCGGCGGCATCAACGATCAGTACGTTAATGCTGTAAGCATCAGAGGAGACGGCAGCGGGTTGAACGGATATGAATACCTTGCCGGTACTACGACGTTAACGCCGCCGCTTGCAAACAAATTGAGCGATCCGGTTCCCGCCGGCGGATATTTCTCCGGTCGCTATAAAATGACGGTCGACGCTCGCGATCCCAACCATCTGTATATTCGTCTTGAGCGGAACCTGAAAGACGGAAACGGATACCAGACAATCATCAACCAGTTTGATGCCAAAAATCCTTCCAACCTTCAAGACCCGAGCTATAAACAGCAAGGAACGCCCGATCAGATTCGATATGCACTGTCTGCCGGTACCGGCGGCGGCTGTAACAACCATGAACTCAGCTGGATCAAACTACGTGGAAACTGCGCCGTCTACGGGGGCGGCGAGGTTTACAAAACCGGTCCGTTCGGCGCCTGGGATAATTTCCGCGGCGATACCAACGGGGACGGAAGGATGAACGATCAAAACATTTCGACCAAGATCGTCGGCAAGCCGTTTGAACTGATGATCACCAGCCTCAACGCCGACGGAATGACCCTCGGTCTCAAGCCGGGAATCGAAGCTAAATATCAGCTCTACTGGTATGACGAGAACGGCAATCACCATCCGTATGAAAACGTCTGGCACGATTTCGACGCATCCTATATCAATGCCAAGACACAGACCTATACGGTCAACGAAGCCTACAAAGAGATGTACGTACGTGTCCAGTACTGTGCGGACCAGAACAGCAGCGGCGGACTGATTCTCGCACCGTATGCGGATTGTGCCGGAACAGGTGCTGCCAGATGGGAGGGCGGTCCGATCGCGCAGGGCAAATACTACCGTTATCATATGAGCGACAAGTTTGCCGTACGACCACACCATTTTACAGCGGTTCCGCCTGCAGGGAAGTCCATGCACCTGCTGCACTCCGCCACCGACACCCGTCTGACCCTCTACGCGATGAGCGGCGCCAACGGCACGACGCAAGGCACGACACATTACAACCAGACCAAAAGCAACCTCTCCCTGACGGCCACCCGCTATATGGGAGACGGCAGTGTTGACAACGGCGGGCTTCTTTCCGGCGCGGTCGGGTACGGCTCACTGGACTTCAACATGACTGACGGTATCAGTACACGCGGCGGCCAGCACGATGTCGCCGACATCACCTACGACGACGTCGGCAATATCGATGTCAAGATAACCGACTCCGACTGGGGTGCCGTCGATATCATCAACGGCTACAGCCTCAACCAAAACTGTAACAACCCTCCGCATGAGACACTCTCGACACCCAACGGGTTCAAAATCTGCGGTGATATCAATATGACCTTTATTCCCGACCACTTCCAAGTGACCGGAGTCACATTGAAAAACCACAAAGATTCGGCATTTACCTATGTCTCGAACGACTGGAATATGTCCGCCTCATTCGATGTAAAAATCGTAGCGAAAAATGCGAAAGGTTCCACTACCGTCAACTTCAGGCAGCCGGACGGTTCGAACGTCTATTATGAAAACCCGGTCGATGTCGATATTGCTTTCTTGCCGTCGGTCAACACAGGCGGAGCGACGGTGCAGACACATACAATCGACAACCTTCTCGGGTTTGGACAGCCGGACTTCGCCAACGGTGAACACGACCTCGTCGCCGCTGATCCCGACTTCAACAAAAACCTCGCGATACGCGGAACCCGTGATACGACCAAGCCGGTCAATCCGTTCATTATCAAAGGTTCTGACATCAATGTTAGCGTCGAATCCACCTATACCGACACGGCAAAAGGTATCTCGGATACGATCAAAGGCGGCAAAGAAGGCACGGGTAGTGCCACTTTCCTCTACGGAAGACTGCATGCGCCGCGCTATCGCGTCTCAAGCGCGGCCGGGTCATTGCCCGTCTATTACGAATTCTATTATGATGTCAACCCGGGAATCGAAGACAATGCGACACTCAGCGGGACGTTCACAGGAAGCGGGAACGCCGATAGGAGCAAGGACGCGTTCTACTGGTACAAAAACAACCTCCATCAGACACGTGACGGCAATATCACAGGCATCAGCCAGTACAATTTCAGCGACCTGACACTGGGGTATAATGCCGCAGCCACCAACGGCATCCAGTATATCAACTATAATTACGGCGGAAACGATTTCCCTTATCGGGCCACGATCAAGATTTCGACACAGCCGTGGCTGATCTACAACCGCTATGATGCCGCCGCAACGACTGTCGACGTGCCGCTCGAAATCAACAGCGGCACCCTTCATAATCAGGGCTCCGGAGCCGACTCCGACGCCGTCGATGCGACGCAACGCCCGAGGAGGATCGAGTGGTAAACTCCCAGAGGGGAGCCTTCTCCCTGATAGAGCTCATCATCGCCATTGTCCTGATCGCCATCGTGGTGACGGCGGTGCCGCAGATGATCAGCAGCAACTCCAAAGGGACGGAGGAGTACCTCAAACAAGAGGTGGTCGCCGCTGCGGCAGGGGAAGCTTTTCGTATCATTTCCTACCCCTGGGATGATAACTCCATCGACGACACGAACCGCTCATTTGTGCTTGACGCGACGGCTCCCGGTACCGACAACCTTTCGAGAACCGATGCGAAATCCCGTATCAGAGTCGGAATGGTCGCGCCGGTCAAAGGGACAGGAGCACTCTCCGGAGATGCGTCCGCCTCCTATCATCGGCTCTTTTACAACAGCGTTACCGCGCCGGCGTCCGGCGCGTTGAGCGGTATCGCGGCTGTCGATTCGTCTTTGCTCTCCGATACCGGAGCGCAGGGCTACAAAAGCGTCTATACCGCCGCTGTCAGCAGCGGTTATGTCAGCGACGGCGGCGGAAGCAGCAACTTCAACTTTTCAAAAACGACTACGGCTGGACGGACCAACCTCAAGACCGCACGTCTCGATGTCACTTCTTCGACGGCGACGAACAATCCGGTACTGAGCCTCTGGGTCTTTTCCGCAAATATCGGCAGTACCAAGTATTATACAAGGGACGATTTATGAACCGCCGTAACGCGTTTACCATGGTCGAACTCATTTTCGTCATCGTCGTCATGGCGATTCTGGCAAAATTCGGCGTCGAATTGTATCTGCAGATCTATAACAACTATAGCAATACGATCGATACGACCGATAAAGAGGAAAAAACACAAACCTTGATCGAAGAGATCGCCAACCGCCTTCGGGAACGCATTCCCGAATCCACACAACTTATCGCCAACGGCATTCGATGGGTCGGCAGAGACACCGACGGCTGGAACAACGGTACATGGAGCGGTGTCGCGGATATCGGCCATGAAACCGACTCCAACAAAACGCTGATCGAGTCGCCCGGCACCGACATGACGGTTTTCAACGGATCCGGCGGAAAATATGCGCTCTTTTTCAAACAAAACGACGCAATGGGCAACTCGCTGTTTTACACTCTCAACGGTGTAATGTACCCCATCTCGACAAGCGATACGACGGGAACGAGGAACGCTTTCATCCTCTCGCGTTCGATTTGGAAAGGAAGTGAACACTATATCGTTTCCGAGTTCGCCTATTCGATCGTCTACAACAGCAGTGCGAAAACATTGACGCTTTCGACGTTCAAACCGTGGACGAACACCGCTCCCGTCAACTATCTCATGGCCGACGGCATATCGAACTTCAGTATTATGAACTTCAAAGGCAACGCCGGCGGGTTTATCATCAAGCTGTGTATGGAACATAGCAATTTCACGGGTGAAAGGAATGCGAGCGTATGCAAACAAAAATTCGTTTTCTAACAAAAAGCCGTACATTCGGCCGTAGCGGATTCGCGCTGATCGCCGCCGTATTTTTGATGCTGCTGCTCTCGATGATGTTGCTGAAGATGCTTTCCTACACTGCAGAGTCGAACCAAAGGACGGTCTACGAGTACCTGAATGAACAAGCGAGACTGTTGACGTACAGTGCGACGGAATACGCTGTCCTCGCTGTCACCGGACAAAACCGGACAAACGGCTGTATCACGACCATCAACTCTACCTATCCCACCGGCGGCAGCGGAAAAATGTTCGATATCACGACAACGATACGCTATGTATGGTCAGACGACCCGTCACTGGGAGCCGACCGTCTTTCCAACCTCCCCGCGTCGTGCAAAGGCGCAAATCTTCTGGCACAGGTGGCGACACCTCAAGAGCACGGCACGATGCTGATCGACGTCATCGTCACGTCCGCCTCTTCGCTCAACCTCAACGAACCGATCCGCTTTCACCGCAGGACATTGCAGAAACTATAGGATGGTGAATGGTGAATGGTGAATGGTGAATGGTGAATGGTGAATGGTGAATGGTAGGATGGCGTTGCCATCCTTAAAAGTTAATAGAGTCCGAACCGGCCGTCGTTGCGCTTGTAAAGCACGCGGGTTTTGCCGTCCATGTCGATAAAGATTTCGAACTGTTTGTCGCTCTCTTTGAGCTCTTCGAGCACGTCGGCGACCTCTCTCGGTTTATACAGATCCAGTTCGACGGGAACGATCTCGTCCTCCATAGACTCGGCGACTTCCTTGACGTCGGGGATTTCCGCCTTGGCTTCGTTGATGCTCTCGTTACGGTGATCGTTGATCTTGTCGTGCAGGCGGCGCAGCGCCTTTTGGGCACGATCGAGCGCGATATCGACGGCGGCATACATATCGTCGTCGCTTTGTTTGATGACCACCGTATTTTTCCCCGACAGATTGATTGTGAATTCGATGGAAATTCCCTGTTTTTTGCCTTTACTCTGCTTGGACGCCACAGCGTTGACCGAAATGATATCGAGGTTGAACTTGTCGAGCGAATCGATCGCGCTTTGCAGATACTCTTTGATAGGATCGGTCAGTTCGATCCCTCTTCCTGTCAATGAAACATTCATCTTGAAACCTTTGAAATTATTGGAAAATCGTGCAAATTATAACATAGCTCACCTTGCCATCTTTCAAATCTTTTCGTAAAAAAAGCGCTAAAATACCTTATGCAGATCGAACGAGACGATATAGCCAAATTCAAAAAACTCGGCGTTTTCACCACGGCAGAACTTGCCGTTATCGCACCCGTACGCTTCGAAGACCGACGGCTTTACCCCCGTATCAAAGTCGGAGCGGAGCAGGCCATCGACGCCACGGTCGAATCCGTACACCGTACGCCGAAAACCGTTACGCTCTCTTTGTATGTGCACAATTTCGGCCACCGGATCGAAGGGGTGCTGTTTCATCCCAAACCCTATATGTTGCGCGCATTCGTCATCGGCGAACGCCGGACTTTCTACGGGCGTATCGACTGCCGGCAGGGCAAATGCCAGATAAGCCACCCGCAGCGCATTCCCGCCGCGGGTACCCTGACACCCAAATACAGAACCAAACTCCGCACGGATGTCATGCAGAAACTGGTGCAGCGCTACGTCACCCGAGACAATCTTCTGCGCGACGGGCTTCCCGCCGCCGTCGCCGACGCGCTTGTCTCGGTGCATTTCCCCACGGATGTCCCGCCCAAGGAGTGGACCCCGCAGCAGCGCCACGCCCTGAAATACGCCGAGCTCTACAGCTATATGCGCTCGCTCAAAGGCAAACGGCGCTACTTCAAAGCCCTCCGTCCCCTCACCGGCGACTGGCGCGGCTGGGCGATGCGGCTGCCGTTCATGCTGCCCGATGAGCAGGTAAGCGCGATCGAAGCGAGCGAACGGGCCCTCAGAAAGCCCG
>JALWNV010000363.1 GCA_027083665.1 Helicobacteraceae bacterium | reverse complement strand
ATTGGCACCGAGAAACTCGATCCCTTCGAGCATCCCTTTTTCATACATGCTCATCGCCGCGTTGAGCGCCGTCTGTCCGCCCATCGTCGGCAAAATGGCATCGACGTGCTCTTTTTCGATGATCTGTGCGATGATCTCCTCTTTGATCGGTTCGATATAGGTCCGGTCGGCGAACTCGGGATCGGTCATGATCGTTGCGGGGTTGGAGTTGATCAAAACGACACGGTAGCCGAGCTCCTTGAGCGTTTTGACCGCCTGGGTACCGGAGTAGTCGAACTCGCAGGCCTGGCCGATCACAATGGGACCGGAACCGATCAGCAAAATGGTTTTGATATCATCGCGTTTTGGCATTGAAACCCTTCGAAAAAGAGATAGTGAAAATGGCTCTTATTATAGTGGGGGTGCACTTAAAAAGGGGTGAAAATCACTTCCCGTCCGGCGGATTGAGTACCGCTTTGCCGGCTCCGAAGAGATTGAAGGAGTACATCACCGAGACCATGCCGCTGACCATGTGCTGCGTGCCTACAAGCGGACTGCGATAGATCGTGTCGGCAAGGCGGTCGGCTCTGAGGTTGGCGAGCAGGTGCCAGTGATCGGTGAGGGAGTATTTGATGTAGGTTTGTACCGCGATATTCAAGGCGGCGTCGCTGCGATAGGCGGTGCGGCCGAGTGCGGGATCCGCATCGTCATTCGAAACGCCGTAGTAATAGTCGGCGAAGGGTTGGGAGAGCCAGACGGCAAGCAGGCTCGGGACGAAATACCATCGGCCGACGGTAAAGCTTCTGCCGGCTTCCAGACGGATTTTCAGGCCGTTTGATTGGCCGAGAATATCGTTGAGTATCAGCAGCTCGGCAAAGAAGTCCCGGTGTTCGATGGCGGCTGCCACCCCGCCTTCCCAGCCGCTTTCGCGTGAGGGCATACCTTGCAGAATCGGCGTGCTGTCACGGGCAACGATCTGGCTGAACGGTGCTGTTTCGTAATAGCCGAGGATTTGCGGCTGTGCCGTGAGCGACAGCCCCCAGGCATCATCGCCGTTTTTCTCTCCGGCAAAATACATTCCCAACCGTGTCCAGCGAATGTAGAAGAGTGAATTGTCGAAAAAGATGACAGGGGAGGCGAGAACGACGGGGTCGGCGTCTTTGTACGGCTGTGTCTGGAAATAGGGGCCCATGCCCAGATAGATATCGTCTTTTCCGAAAAGTACCGTAAACGAAGCGAAGAGCAGTGTCAGCAGGCGTTTCATCTATCGAACCTTTGTGATGACGTGAAAGTAATCGGGAGCGTTTCCTTTGTAATACGGTTCGATAACGGCATTCTGGTAGCCTCCTGCCAGTTCGACGGAGAGGACCTTCCCGACTTTGATCCCGTTGAAGAAAAGACGGTCGAGACCGGAAGTGATCACCTCGTCACCGACACTGACCGTGATCCAGGTGGGAATGTATTGTACCAGCATGGTGTCGCTGTTGCTGCCGCGGACGATACCCGGGGCTTTGTTCGGGCCGACATAGACGGCGTAGGTGCACTGGTAGTCACCGTTGAGCAGTGCGAGCGGTCTTCCGTCACGTTCGGTCACGATTCCGGCGGCTTTTTCGTTGTAGACCAGACCATAGAGACGGGAGCGGTTGAAGTCGTCCATCTTGAGCCAGAGCTTGTTCATATCGCCGAAGTTCGCATAGGAGACGGCACGGGCGAGTGTGACGGACGGTCGAAAGTGAAACGATGCGTTGTTCTCCGCCAGCAGAGCGTTGAACTCGGTCGCCATCTCATGCGAAAGCAGGTGCGACTGCCGGTAAAGACGGAGTTCCGAACGGAGCTTCCGGATCGTTTCTTGCTGTTTGAAGTGTTCCGAGATGTTTTGCGAAATCGTTGTGGAGAGGTCGATCCATCTGTTGTTGATGCTTTCAAGTACGGAAAGCAGGGGGGACTGGAGT
>JALWNV010000362.1 GCA_027083665.1 Helicobacteraceae bacterium | reverse complement strand
GTACCCGAGTGCCAGTGCTCGAGAACACGCCCGGTACAGAGCCAGATATTGTACTCGTCGTCCGGCATTTCCGGCGGATCCATGTACGGGCGGGCAAAGATTTTCGCTTTGTCCGGCAGCGGGCTCTTCTTCTTGTCGGTGATTCCGGTAAGGTTTCCGGACGGAAGCGCTTTCGCCAGCGGTCCGTAGAAGGCGAATTCGCTGCCTCTGCCGTTCTCTTTGACGTGTTTGGCCGCATACGGGTCGAACTTGGCGTTGAAGCGCCATGCCGTTTCCTTGCCGTTAACGACCGGCCACTTGAGACCGCGCACTTTGTGGTACGTGACGAAATCCGCCAGGTCGTGACCGTGACCGCGGCCGAACGACGCATATTCTTCCCACAGGTACTGATGGATCATGAAGCCGTAACCCTTGAACACTTTTCCATCCGAACCGACGACGTTTCTGCTGTCGCCCAGACATTCGGAGTTGTCGAAGCCTTTTTGCGGGAAGCTGTCGAGATCAATCTTGTACGACTTCGCACGGTCGTTCGCATAAAGGATCTCGTACATCGTCGTATCGGGCTTGTAGCCCATCGCGTAGGCCGCTTTGCGGACATCGGGAAGTTTCTTGCCGTTGCGCAGCGTATACGGACCCCAGAGGTCGTCGACCGTGAAGCGTTTGGAGAGCTCGACCCACTGCCAGGTATCAGACATCGCGTCGCCGACGGGAAGGACCTGCTGGCGCCAGTGCTGCGTCCGGCGCTCGGCGTTACCGTAGGCGCCCCACTTCTCGTAGATCATTGCCGACGGCAGGATCAGGTCAGAAACCATCGCGGAGATGCCGGGGTAACCGTCGGAAGTGACGATAAAGTTGTCCATCTCGCGCGCCGCTTTGATCCAGTGTTTGGCGTTGGCGCTGTCCTGGTAGGCGTTACAGACGTTGACCCATGCAAACTTGACGACGCCGTCCTCGATATCGCGGTGGATTTTCATAATGTGCTGGTTGCCCACCGGGTTGAGCGTTCCCGCCGGAATACCCCACACTTTTTCCGTCTTCGCTCTGTGCTTGGGGTTCTTGACCATCATATCCGCCGGCAGACGGTGGCAGAACGTTCCGACCTCGCGAGCCGTACCGCAGGCCGAAGGCTGTCCGGTCAGCGAGAACGCACCCGAACCCGGGCGCGCCTGCTTGTTGAGCATAAAGTGGACATTGTACGAAAGGGTATTGTCCCAGGTACCGCGGGTATGCTGATTCATCCCCATCGTCCAGAAGCTGACGACTTTGCGGTCTTTTTCGATATAGAGCGCTACCAGGTCCTGCAGTTTCTTCTTGAAACTTTCGATCGACTCGTCCGGATCGCCTTTGGCGAGGTTCGCGACATAATCGAGCGTATACGGAGCAAGGGACTTTTTGTACTCTTCGAACGAGATCTCCCAGTGCTTCAGGGTGCCCGGCGTATTTTTCATCACGTCGCCCTCTTTGTAGCCGTACGGCTCCAGCGCAGGCGCTTCGAGAGGGGAAACTTTCTTGCTCATCTCTTTCTTGTAAGTTTCCATCTCTTTGGCATCGTATTTGCCTGCGCTGCCGTCAGGACGAAGCGGCATCAGTGACTTTTCACCGGCGCGGCGCATCCCGTATCCGATATTGACCGGTCCCGCGGCAAAAACAATGTTTTTCTTGATGAAATCCCAGTCGATCGCCTCGGGATGGTTATAGACGATCTCGTGTGCAATATAGTTCCACAATGCGAGGTCGGTATTGGGACGGAAGATGATGTTGAAATCGCCGAGGTCACAGGTCCGGTGCGTGTAGGTCTGGATATTGACAACCTTGACGCGATCCGGATCGGAGAGCTTGCGGTCGGTGACACGCGACCAGAGGATCGGGTGCATCTCCGCCATATTCGAACCCCATGTCACGATGGTGTCGGTCAGTTCGATATCGTCGTAACAACCCGACGGCTCGTCGATACCGAACGTCTGATAGAATCCGACGACCGCCGATGCCATACAGTGGCGGGCGTTCGGATCGATCGCGTTGGAACGGAAGCCGCCTTTCATCATCTTCTGCGCGGCATAGCCTTCCATGATCGTATACTGTCCCGATGCGAACACCGCGACGCCTTCGGGTCCGCTGGCATCGAGCGCTTTGCGGATATGGGTTTCCATTTCATCGAACGCACGCTTCCAGCTGACCGGTGCGAATTTACCGTGCTTGTCGAACTCGCCCTTTTCGTTCACACGCAGCAGCGGCTGCGTCAGACGGTCCGCACCGTACATGATCTTGGCGTTGAAATACCCCTTGATACAGTTGAGACCGCGGTTGACCGGTGCCGCCGGGTCTCCCTTGACCGCAACGATACGGCCGTTTTTCGTCGCGAGCATAATCCCGCACCCCGTACCGCAGAAACGGCAGGCCGCCTTGTCCCAGCGCCAGCCTTTTTCCGCTTCGGCCTCTGCAGCCTTCACTTCTGCCGGTACCGTCATCCCTATCGCACTCGCTGCTGATGCGGCGGCAGCACTTTTCAGAAAACTCCTTCTGTCCATTGCCATCGTACCCTCCTTTTTTTTATTCACACCGCCGTCCTGTGAAAGCGGCGTAATTTCAGGTTACGCAATATTGTACAGCCAAGCGGCTTCAAAATGCTTTGACTTATGTCAAGGAAAGTAAAAACGGATGAATGATTTTTATAATTTAAGTTTAAATAAGTTGGGGATTTATAGACGAAAGGATCTAAAACACGGGGTCCGAAATCCCGTGTTTTCAGAGGTGAAAATCAGTGCAGATCTTTCCAGATCTCTTTTTTCCAGAGATACGCTGCGGCAGCGAACACCAGCAGATAGATCATCACTTTGACACCGACGCTATCGCGCTCGGCACGTTTCGGATCACCCGCATCTTCAAGATACTCGATCACTTTTTCCGCGCCTTCCGCATTGACACCGACACGCGGCATCGCCGTTCCCGGCAGCAGGTTCTGCGGATTTTCCATGAATGTCGAAAGGTAATGCTCACCGCGTGAACGGATGTACATCGACAGGTCCGGCGGAAGCTTGCCCATATAGTTCGTCAGGTTGGCTTTGTAATCTTCGAGTTTTGTCTCGAAAACCAGCTCGTCACGCTTCTTTTTGAAGCTCGGTTTTTCACCGATCTGCGTCCACTTCTCGTAGCGAACCGCGTGACAGCGGCCACACGCCGTTTCAAACGCCTGGGCCGGCGTGATCTCGTCGACTTTCGGAGCGATCGACTGCAGGTAGGCGACCATATCGGCCACTTCCTGATCGATATCGCCGCCGGCACCGTAGAAGCCCGGCATCGGGTGCATTTTGCCGCTCTCGGGAGTAAACTTGTGCTCCACTTTCAGTGCATGTGCGGGATTTTTGATCAGTGCCGCGAGGAATTTCGCATCATACAGCGCCCCGACGTTGCTCAGATCCGGCGGATTGACACCGTAAGACGCACTGTTGGTGACCGGATCCATCGCCGCCGGCATACCGGCGGCTTCGATGCTGTGGCAGCCGACACAGGCACCGGCACCCATGACCAGTTCCTGACCGCGTGCCGCATCGCCTTTCTTAGTCAGCGCCGGCAGGTCCTTATAGGTGAAGCCTTCACTTTCGACATGCTTGTGCATCTGCGAATGGGCGAACGGTTCGACCAGCCAATAGGTCACCAGTGTAAAGAAGACCACTATGGCCAAAATTTTCAGTTCTTTCATCATGATCTCCTTATACCTTCTTTTCCATTTTTGTGATGAACGGCAGCGCGATCCACAGACCGATAAACGCTACGGCCGCAACCAGACCGATCGTACTGTAGATACCCTGCGGCGGCAGTTTGCCCATCGCCGTCAGCACGATCATATCGATCACGAGTGCCCAGAACCACCAGAAAAAGATACCGCGGCGGCTCGCCGGTACGGCATTGGGGCTTTTGTCCAGGAACGGCAGCAGGAAGAAAATCACCTGCGCGAAACCGAACGCGATCAGACCCGGGTCTTTGGGGAACGGACGCAGGATCTCATAACTCCACAGGAAGTACCACTCCGGATAGATATGCGGCGGTGTTTTCAGACCGTCGGCCGGATCGAAGTTGATCGGATCCATCGCGAATCCGTAATGCCAGAACACAAGGTAGAAGAAAAAGAGCAGGAAAATACTCACGACGAACATATCCTTGCTCAGGAAGTCGTTGGCGAACGCAATCACTTTCGACTCGCGTTTTCTTCCCGCTTTGTATTTGGCCGCCTCTTCTTCGAAATCGATCTCCTCGCCGTCCTGGTTATTGACGTGCGGGATACGCAATGCGCCGAAGTGCAGCCCGATCAGCGCCAGAATCGCCAGCGGAATCAGCAGTACGTGCAGCATGAAGAAGCGGTCGAGGAACGCCTGACCCGGGACGTAGTCACCGCGGATCCACTCCACCAGACCGTTGAACTCGAGCGAGCCGAGGCTGAACAGGTTGGTGATAACCATCCCCGCCCAGTAGCTCATCTGTCCCCACGGCAGCATATAGCCGCTGAACGCTTCGGCCGAAAAAGCCACGAACAGCAGCATCCCGGAGATCCAGATCATCTCACGGCCCTTCTTGTATGAACCGTAATAGATGCCCGTGAGCATGTGGATATAGATAATCAAAAAAACGACCGATGCCGCCACGGCATGCACATGGCGCCACAGCCAGCCGAATTCCACTTCGCGCATAATCGTATAATTGACGCTGTCAAACGCCAGGTTCACGTTCGGCTGATAATACATCAGCAAGAAGATACCCGATACCAGCAGGATACCGAAGGTAAACGCCAGTACCATGCCCATCGCCCACAAAAAGTTGATGTTTTTCGGAATCCAGTACTCTTTTGCGAGTACACGCCGCAGCGTATCGATCGCAAGACGCTGGTCCAACCAGTCATGCACACTGGTCGCTTTTGTAAAATGTGCCATTTCCCCTCCTTTTTAAGCCAGTACGCCGGCTTCTTTCATTTTGCGATACTGATCGCCCTCTTCTCCCAATACAACCGTTTTGCCTTTGACATTGAACGGCGGAATCACCATCGGGCTCGGCGGCGGGGCTTTGGTATTGATCCCGCTCGCATCGAACTCGCCCCCGTGGCAGGCGCATTTGAAGTCATCCTTGTTTTCGCGGTACGCCGGGATACATCCCAGGTGCGTACACAGACCGATGCAGATCAGAAAGTGCTCTCCGTCGATAATGACGTCGCGCGCCGTTTCCGCTTCGGTCTGTTTGGCGACCATCTCCGGTGTTTTCTTCAAAATAAAAATCGGCTTCCCGCGCCATTTCTCGACCACGAGCTTGTTCGGTTCGACCGTACTGACGTCGACCGTCGTAAAGCCCGCCGCCTTGACGCTCGGAAGCGGATCCCAGCTTTTTTTCATGGCATAAAGCGTTCCGACGGCACCGACACCGGCGACAGCACCGAACACTTTACCCATAAAGCCTCTGCGACTGTTTTCCATAGCTTTTCCTCTCTTATAATAAATTTCGTACTATGTTATATAAAAGAGGATTAAGATTTTATAAATCGAGGTTTTCTTTCAGGAAAGTCGTCAGTTTATCGATATTTTTCGGACAGGCGTGATACTTTTGTGATTCGATTTCGCTTAATACTGAAGATAACCTTACGTTATCATACGACGAAACCGTCGGAACATTCAGGCGCTCGAATAAGACTTGGTAATCTTTCGGATAATCTTCGCGCTGAAAATAGACCGGCTTTCCGCCGCCGGCGAGGTGTTCCAATGCCGCCTGAGCGGATGCGGTGAGCAGTATCCTGCTCTGGCGAATCACTTCGTCGTATGCCTCTTCGTCGTACATTTTCCCGAAAGTATCGGCGAGTTTTTTCTCGTACCCGTAAAACCAGTAAAAACCCTGCAGCAGCTCCAGACCAAGTCCCGAAAACGCCTTCTGACGGGCGGCAAGATCCTCTTCGTAATCATCGTCGCCGAAGAAAAAGGCACGTTCGATCGTTTTGGGCCGAGCGTCAAAATACGTTTCATCGATCGCCACTGCGTTGCAGATGCCTTCCCCCTCAAGATAGGGCGATATCAGGAGCTCACCGGGATGTTTCCGCTCGCCGGGATCGTCGCTGACACGGATAAACGTCGAAAAAAAACGTGTCATATCGTCGTGCATCACGGGGTTGAGTTCCGCCGAATCGAAAATGATCTTGTCGCCGTGATGTGCGATCTGGGGAATGTTGCGAACGACATCGACACCGACCGCGCGGCGTATGCCGTACGCTTTCGCCGCAGATGCGATTCGGAAATCGGAGGTCAACAGCGTGATGTCGACATCGCCGAGGGCACGAATGATCGTCGCCGCGCGGCGAAACCGGTCCAGACCGATCCGGTGTCCGGTATGTACATAATAAAAGAGTCGCATGTCAGGCCTTTTGCTTTTTTTTCTGTTTTTCCGCCATCTTGATATAAATATGCAGAATCTCGATCGCCGCCGGCGTCACGCCGCTGATCTGCGATGCCGCCTGCAGCGTCGGCGGGTTGAAAGTCCGGAACTTCTCGACGATCTCGTTCGAAAGCCCCTTGACCGATGCAAAGTCGAAACCATCAGGAATTTTAATCGCGATATTTTTCTTCATCTTCTCGATCTCTTCGAGCTGTTTCTGCACATAACGGGCGTACTTCGCCTCGATCATGATCTGTTCGCGGATATAGGGATCGTATTTTTCGAGTTCGGGCAAAAGTTCGAGCATCTTTTCCATCGTGAAACTTTTGCGCGCGATCAGCTGGCCGGCGCCGATCCTGTCATTGATCCGCTCCTCGCCGATACGCTCCAAAAAAGCGAGAAATTCTTTCGTCGGTGTATAGACCGTTCGGTTAATCAGCGCCATCCCCTCTTCGATCCGGCGGCGCTTGCTCTCGAAACGCGCGAAGGTCTCATCGTCGATAAGGCCCAGGGCATGACCGTATTTTCCCAGCCGGATATCGGCGGTCTCCTCGCGCAGAAGCAAGCGGTACTCCGCGCGCGACGTGAACATGCGGTAGGGCTCTTTCGTTCCCTTGGTCACCAGATCGTCGATAAGCACCCCGATATAGGCTTCATCGCGGCGAAGTACGAGCGGATCCTTCTCTTCGAGCGACAACGCCGCGTTGATACCGGCCATCAGCCCCTGCGCCGCCGCTTCCTCGTAGCCGGTCGTGCCGTTGATCTGACCGGCGAGATAAAGGTGGGCGACCTTTTTCGTCTCAAGCGAATGTTTCAGCTCCGTCGGATCGACATAATCGTACTCGATAGCGTATCCGTAGCGCACGATTTTGGCGTTTTCCATCCCCCGCACCGAATGCACCATCTGCTGCTGCACATCCGGCGGCAGCGACGTACTCATCCCGTTGATATAGCATTCGGTATTGTCCGCCGTCTGCGGCTCGATAAAGAGATGATGACGTTCCTTGTCCCGGAAGCGGTTGATCTTGTCCTCAATACTCGGGCAGTAGCGCGGTCCGATCCCCTCGATCTGTCCGGTGAACAGAGGGGCCCGGTGAAAATTGCCTTCAATGATGCCGTGCGTCTCTTCGTTGGTGTAGGCGATATAGCACGGCAGCTGCTTTTTCTCACGGGCAAACGTTTTGCGATCGGTTCGGAAGCTGAACGGACTGGGCAGTTCATCCCCGGGCTGCTCCTCCATCACCGAAAAGTCGATTGTCTTGCTGTCGACACGCGGACAGGTCCCCGTTTTGAGCCGTCCGACATTGAGCCCGAGCGCGCGCAGCGAGTCGGAAAGATTTTCGGCGGAGAACTCTCCGAAACGTCCCGCCGTCTGCTTGACTTCACCGATATGCACGACCCCTTTGAGAAAGGTACCCGTCGTGAGGATCACCCGCTTCGCTCGGTACTCGTTGAGCAGATGCGTCCGCACTCCCGTCACACGCCCGCCGTCATGCAGCAACGCTTCGACAGTCTCTTGCAGCAGGTCGAGGTTCGGCGTGTTCAAAATTCTGTTGCGTGCGGCCAAACGGTAGCGGTCCATATCGATCTGCGCCCGGCTGCCGCGAACCGCCGGTCCTTTGGCGGCATTGAGGATACGGTACTGGATGCCGGCCTCATCGGTGAGCAGCCCCATTTCCCCGCCGATCGCATCGATTTCACGTACCAGATGCCCTTTGGCCAGGCCGCCGATCGCCGGGTTGCAGCTCGTTGCCCCGACCTGTTCGGCCAGAATGGAAACGAGCAGCGTCTTTTTTCCCATCCGCGCCGCCGCCAGCGAAGCCTCGATCCCGGCATGTCCGCCGCCGACAACGATAATATCGTATTCCAACACCTCTTTTTCTCGCTTCCGGACGCCACAAACGCCCTTTTTGTTTGATGCAATTATAGCGTTTTCACCCCGTTTATGCCCGACGCAAAAATATTTAAATCTAAATTGAGAATTATTTAAGTATAATGCGGGTCTTCAAAACGCTGAACAGGCCGTCCGCATTACGCCGCTTCCGAAAGAAGCGGTGTGCTTTAGCGGGCATAGCGCCCTCAGCGCAGCCGAAAGGACTTTATTCCTTCGGCGTTCGAAACGATAGAGAGGTGGCCGAGTGGTCGAAGGCGCACGCCTGGAACGCGTGTGTGGAGCAATCCACCGAGGGTTCGAATCCCTTCCTCTCTGCCATCATTTAACTGCCGATAATCAAACCCCTGAAGCAATCTTCACTTATCTATATTTTTGCAGTGTTGAA
>JALWNV010000361.1:1648-1938 GCA_027083665.1 Helicobacteraceae bacterium | reverse complement strand
GCCGCACCCGTTGGGTGAAAGTGACAGGTGTGGCTTTTCGCTTCTATTTCCCCTATTTTACTGTATCTCCCCCTCTTCGCTTATTTTTCTATTTCTATATTTGGGGAGGTCCATGGCACTCGGAGCGACCATCTACAAAGTTTCCCTCACTGTTTCGGATATGGATCGCCATATCTACGATGATTTCGACCTCACCCTCGCCAAGCACCCTTCCGAAACCGAAGAGCGGATGATGCTGCGGCTTGCCGCGTTCGCGCTCAACGCCGATAAACGGCTCGCTTTCACCCGGG
>JALWNV010000361.1:0-1638 GCA_027083665.1 Helicobacteraceae bacterium | reverse complement strand
ACCTGTGGCGGACAAGCTACGGCGGCGATATCGAACTCTGGATCGAACTGGGACAGCCCGACGAAAAACGGCTCCGCAAGGCGTGCGGCCGCGCCGGGAAGGTACTCGTCTACACCTACAACCGCAAGGCCGCCGAAGCGTGGTGGCGGCAAAACGCCTCCCGCTTTTCACGTTTTTCAAATCTATCGATTCTTCATCTGCAGACCGAAGGCAGCATCGGCAATCTGCTGCAGCGCTCCATGCATCTGCAGGCACTCATCCAAGACGGCACTCTGACACTCGGCGACGAAGCGGGTAATACCCTTACGATCACACAGGAAAAACAGGACGGGTAGAGGGCACACATCCCTTTCACCCCATCTCCGACGCACTGCGCAGCACATCCATCCCGTAGCGCTCGCGCATCTTCGTCACCGCCGCATCGAGGCGCTGCATCCTGCGATCCTGCTCGAACGCGAAAAGGTCGAGTGCTTTGGGGTCGTGATGCAGGAATTTTGTCGCGTTCATGGCGATATAGCGTACCGGCAGCATCGGATGGGTGTCGAGCAGGCGGAATTTTTCAAGGGTAAACGCCGCGATGAAGCGCTCGTTGAAAAGGCGGTAAACGGTAAACTGCTTTTTGCTTCGCGCTCCGCCTTCGTAGCCGATGGCGAAAGAGAACGTCGTCGGATTGACACCGAGACGTTCGATGGTATGGGCCCAGTGACGCACCAGTACCCGCACCCGGCGGTAAAACTCCCTGCGGTCGCGGACGGGCCGGTCCATATTGCGCGAAATCCCGATCCCCTTTCGGCTGCGGCGCGGACTGACTCCTTCGCCGTCGACACCCCTGATCCGGGCGTAGAGATCCCTTCCCTGCCGTCCCCAGCTTTCAAAAAGCTGCGGACTTCCCCACGCCTCCCCGACCGTTGTGATGCCGTAACGCCGCATCTTTTTGCCAAACGCCCGTCCTACACCCGGAAACGCCCCGATGGGAATATCGCGCACAAAATCCGCCATCTCATCATCACGGACAACCCGCAGGCCGTACGGCTTCACCGTCGACGTCGCCAGTTTGGCGATCCATTTGGCCCGACACGCCCCGATGGAGACGGGCAGCAGGATCTGTGCCGCGATCTTCTCCTGCAGATACCGGATAAAATCATACACGTCGCCGTCATCGACCCAGCCGCCGACATCGCCGAAAATCTCGTCGATACTGTACTGCTCCACCACAGGAATCTCGGCATGCAGCAGTTCCATCATCTCGTGCGACAGCGTGTGATAGAGCAGATGATCCGGCGGCAGCAGCACCGCCTGCGGGCAGAGTCCCAGCGCTTCGCGGAGCGTCATGGCGGTCTTCACCCCGCACGCACGCGCCTCGTAACTCGCCGTCATAACGATCCCCCGCAGGCGTTCTCCGTCAAGAAAATACTCCGACCTATCCTGCGCGGCATGAAAAAGCGTCGGCACGAATGCCCCCCGATTGAGCTGCACGAGCTTTTTCGCACGCGCAGGCCGGACATCGAAGATAAACGGATCGCCCCGGCCGCCGACAATCAGCGGCTTTCCGATCAGGTCAGGACGGCGGGTGCGCTCAGCGGAAGCGAAAAAACTGTCAAGGTCAAGATGCAATATCATAACGACACTATATGGCAC
>JALWNV010000360.1 GCA_027083665.1 Helicobacteraceae bacterium | reverse complement strand
ATCGGCTGTGCCGTATCGGGGCCGAAAAAGCGTTCGAGGATGCGTTGCAGCCAGAACGCCGGCAACAGATGGACCAGCACGGCGTCACGCCGGTTCGAGCGCAGCATCGCCAGCAGCGAGAGCAGCATGCCGAGCAACGGAAAGGCGACAGTGACGGCAAGAAAATAGAGGACGTTGACGGGGGCGTTTCCGCTGTAGGAGAGCAGCCCCGCGGCCGTCAGGATGCCGAGGGCGAATGCCGCCGCCGCAAGCGCCAGGGCGCTGTTGCGAAGGAAGAGTACTATCGTTCGCCCGCGGTCGGGACGGGCCGAACGATGGGCGTTTTTTTCCATCCACGCTCCCAGCATCGCAAACGGCCGGTTCTGCAGGGCGTCATGCTGCAGACCGAATGCCCGGTTTTCCTCGTGCGTCCCCCGGCAGCAGTGCATCAGCTCATTGAGGTTGAAATAATCTTCGAGTTTCGAAAGCGGACGGTTCTTTTTCATGGTTCCTCTGCGCGGCAGCTCTGTTGGGACGGATTATACCGTGTTCCCGGACCGCCGCCAAAGCATCAGTCCGCGACGGTAACGGAGATCCGGTTCCGGCCGGAGCGCTTGGCGCGGTAAAGGGCGCTGTCGGCTTTTTTGAAGAGTGTCTCGGCCGTATCGTTTTCTTCGAACACGGCGATGCCGATGCTGATCGTTACGGCATCTGCCGCTTTCATCTGTGCAACCTGCAGGGATTCGGCCGCTGTCCGAAGGCGTTCGGCAATCGCGGAGGCCTCTTTCGCACCGGTGCCGGGCAGCAGGACGCCGAACTCTTCCCCGCCGATGCGTGCGACGGTATCGGCAGCTCTGAGTTCGCGGTGAAGCAAGAGGGAGAGTGTCCGGATAACCTCGTCGCCGGCAGGATGGCCGTAGCGGTCGTTGATGGCTTTGAAGCGGTCGATATCGGCGATCATCACCGCCAGCGGCTGCGAGCTCTCTCCGGCCTCTTTCACCGCTTCGCGGAACGTGTCCATAAAAAAACGGCGGTTGTAAAGCCCGCTGAGCGTGTCGGTGTAGGAGAGCCGTTCGAGCGCTTTTTCCAGCCGGTATCTGCGGTGATAGTCTTTGGCGTAGAAATACTGGATAATGATCGCGATCGCGGCACCGGGCCAGATCAGTACGGCGTAGTTGGCGTGCTCGAATCCATCGGCGAATCCCGCCAGTGCCAGCAGATGCGGTATGGCGGCGATCAGGAGAATGGAGAGGACGTTGGCGGTCAGAGGAAAGGCGGCGAAAGCGATCGGCGGCAGCAGCATGTAGAACATGAAACCGCCGATGCCGTAAAGCATCCCCTGTTTGAGATGTGTCAGGATCAGGACATAGTCCGCGAGAGTCAGGGCGATGAGGATAAACGCGACGGCGGCCAGCAGATAGGGACGGTTCAACTTGCGGATGATCAGCGGTACCGGCAGGAGAATGAAGAAAACCAGGCGGTACAAAACGGTTTCTTCGGCTCCTGCGGGGTCGGTGACGTAGTCCCAGATCCACAGCGAAGCACCCAGGAATGCACCGAACAAAAAGACGTTCCCCGAAAATTGACGATGATCGTCGAGCTTTTTCGCGAGCAGCTCCGCCGATTCGTTGAATTCGGAATGAAGCCACAGGCGTTTCAGACCTGAAAGCATCCTGCCCCTTTCTTGAAATTCTTATTAGATGATATTTTTTATTATAGCGCAAATCTGTTATAGTAACGGAGATACGAGTTGAGTAGGAGATGCGGAGTATGCGGGGTTTGTTATTGTATATCGCGGCGGCGGCATGGCTGTATGCTGCAGATTTGACCGTTGCGGTGCATGGGCTTGAAAACAGTGACGGGAAGGTCTTTGTCGGCCTTTTTGACGCTCCGGAAGGTTTTCCGAAAACCGGATATGCCTTTGCGGGCAAAACGGCTGAAATCGATGCCGCCGCCGCACA
>JALWNV010000359.1:2791-8778 GCA_027083665.1 Helicobacteraceae bacterium | reverse complement strand
AACGGCGGGGGTTCGAAACGGCGATCTACGACAAATATTTCGCGCCCGACCCCCTTCCCGAATCGGCACGTTTCGATCTCGTCACCTGCACCGAAGTCATCGAGCACGTCGCCGACCCGGCGGCGTTTCTGGCACAGCTGAAAGCCCATACCGAACCCGGCGGCACGATCGCACTGATGACCCAGTTTCACGACGGCAGCGAAGCCTTCTACCGGACATGGTGGTACCGGCGCGACCCGACGCACCTGTGCTTCTTTACCCCGCGCACCCTTCAGACACTTGCGGCATCCCTCGGTCTGGAGTATATCGGCGACGACGGAAAAAAGATCGCCGTACTGCAAAATCCATCATAAAGCTATCACACACACCCGCCTATTTCAAAACTTCATTCACATTTAAGTTCGCTTTCCGATATAATCATTTTTAATATTCAATCGAGGAGTGTTCCATGCGGAAGTCATTAGTTATTCTTATCTCGTCACTGGCCGTTTCGGCTCTGATCACCGGGTGTGCGTCAAAGCAGGCGGCACCGGGCGCACCGTCGGCGGACAGCGTCGATCTCGAGGCGGCGAAAAAACTGAGGATGCCCATCGTCATCTACCGTCTCGGCGTCAAAAAAGACGAAAACGGCATGAGCCGTCCGGTCATCTATTTCGTCAACGCCTCGCCGAAACCGGTCTCGGTCGTGACCTTTCACGTCGCCGGACACACGAAAGACGGCCGCACCCTGATGCTCTGGGCGGACGACTACGAGAAGGTTCCGCCGGGCAAACCGAGCAAAAACGGCATGCTCGGCGGCGGATGGAAAAACGCGGAGATCACCTGTGTGGAACTCAAAGAGGCCGATATCCATGTCGGCGGCAAAAGCCTGCGTTTTCTGCCGGAGAACATCAACCAGCTTTTCCAGGATGTCTCGCTCAACCGGTGTCAATGATTTTCGAGGTCGTCAGGACGATGCTCCGGCGACCGAAGCGTTGCGACTCCAGACGTGAGACTCTATGCCGACAGGCATATTTCTCCCCCTATTTCCGGACGTAATCCACCACTTTCGACTCGAGTGTCACTTCCCGGATAAACTTCACCACTTCCAAATGCGCCGGATGCGTGGCGTAGACCTTGAGGTCCTCGACGGTTTCGAACGTCGAAGTGAGCACGAGGTCCATCGCCCGCTCGCTGCCGTTGAAATCGATCCCGACTTCCATGCTCAGCAGTCCGTCGATATGATTGACGAGGTCGTTGAGCATCCGCTCGGTTTTGACGATATTGTCCGCCTTGCCTTCTTCTTTGAATTTGAACATCACGATATGAACGATCATCTTTTCTTCCTTTTTTGCTGACATTTTACCCGAGATTGGATAAGATAAATCATGTTTGAATCTCTCGATATCACATCGGCCTATCCGCTGTTTTACCTGCTGTGGCAGCTGGTACTGCTGCTAGCGCTGCTGGACATGACTGATCGGCGGCGTTCGCCCGCGAGTATGATCGCATGGTTTTTCGTTATCTTTTCACTTCCATATATCGGGGTGCTTCTGTATTTTTTTCTCGGCAGACGCAAGCTGGCGAAAACACCTTTCAAGGCGGACTTCTCACATGCCAGAGACGACACACCGTCGGCATTTTCCCCGATCGAAACCGTCCTGCACCGTCACGGGATACCGCCTGCGACCGAGCACAATGCCTTCGAACTTATCGATGACGGCAAAGCCGCCTTCGGTGCTCTCCACAAAGCCATGCGCGAGGCGCAGCGCAGCATCTGGCTCGCCGCCTATATCTTCGATACGGACGAGGTGATGCGGATGCTGATCGATACGCTTAGGCGGAAAGCGCAACAGGGAGTCGATGTGCGTCTGCTGATCGATGCCGTCGGTTCGGCAGGGCTCTATATGAACCCTTCCCGGCTGAAACCGCTCGAAGATGCGGGAATCAAGATCGAATTTTTTATGCCTCTGCGCCCTTTTTTGCGCAATACCCACTTCAATCTCCGGCTGCACCGAAAAATCTATCTTTTCGACGACACCACCGTCTACAGCGGCGGGATGAATCTCAGCCGCGACTATTTCGGACCCGACGATGACCCGCTTCGCTGGAACGATCTGATGTTTCGCATCGAGGGTCCCGCCGTCGCCTACTATCGCCGAATTTTCATCTCCGACTGGAATTTCTCCTCGGAACGTATCATCGAAGAAACCGGCGTCGTGCCGAAGCCTGCCGGAAAAGAGCGCCTCCAGGTCGTTCCCTCCGGTCCCGATATCGCTACGGATGCCCTTTACGACGCCCTCCTCAACGCCATCTTCAATGCCCGCGAACGCATCTGGATCGCCACTCCCTACTTCATTCCCGACGAAACGACGATGCATGCGCTGCGTATCGCCCACATCAAAGGGGTGGATATCCGTCTGATCACTCCGGAAAAGCCTGACCATCCCATCTTCGAAATCGCCCGGAGCAGCTATATGCGCGAAATCGCCGAATGGGGAGGGACCATCGCGATCTACGCCGAAAAGATGCTCCACGCCAAAGCGATTCTCATCGATGACGACCATGTCATCGTCGGAACCCTCAACTTCGACCAGCGCAGCCTCTTTTTGAATTATGAAGTCGTCTGCATCGGTCATGCCGGTCAGATCCATACCGCCGTCGACCGCTGGATGCGTGCTCTGTTCCCCAAGTGCGAACTCGGGCTCAAACCTGCGACGAAACGTCGGAGGCTGATCGAGAACCTCGGGCGTATCGTCGCACCGCAACTGTAAGGACCTGAATGAAGCGCGCCATCGACAACCCCGAAGCCGACACTGAACTTCCCGACACCTTTTCGCTGCTGTGCTGGAACGTGCACAAAGAGATGGGACGCCCTCCGTTTGACGAAACATTCAGGTATCTGCTCCACCGTTACCGCCCCGACCTGCTCGCGCTGCAAGAAGCTGTCCTCGACCCCCGCACCGCCCGCCGTCTCCCCGGCTACAATTACGCGGCGGCGCTTAATATCGGAATGGGAAGAAAAGCCTTCGGCGTCCTCAGCGCCGGCCGATGCCGTTTTACGCAAACGGTGGGCATCAAAACCGCTCGGCGCGAGATGCATATCGCCACGCGAAAAAGCCTCCTCATCACCGTGCACCCTTTGCGAAACGGTACGCAGCTGACCGTCGTCAACCTCCATGCCATCAATTTCGTCTCCGGTGCGATCTTCATCGAAGAGACCGAGCGGCTGCTTGAGCACCTCCGTCCTGTCCGCGGGGCGCTGATCGTCACCGGCGATTTCAATACCTGGAGCAAAAAACGCCTGCTCTATCTTGAAACATTCGCTGCGACCATCGGCCTTAGCGCCGCAAAAATCGCCGACGGCCACCACATCAAACAGCTCTTCGACAAACCGCTCGACCACCTTTACTACCGGGACCTGCAGCTCGAAGAAGCCCGCGCGATCGACACCGGAAAGGTCTCCGACCACAATCCGATCTATGCGAAGTTTTCAGTCTGCAGCACCAAAACCTGATAAGAACAGCTCTATAGCTGTACAGGAGAACCCTACTGTTTTTCAACCATGACGGCAGTATACCCGGTCGTGCCGATCGCCTGGATCAGCTCCCTGTCACCGATACGGCCATCATGCCAGATTTTGGCTCTCTTCGTATTCAGACGAACCTCCACCTTCGTCACCCCCGGAAGATGTTTGACGCTTTTCTTGACCGCCGAGGTACAAAGCGGACAGTGCATCTGAGGGACATGAAATACGCTCAGCGTCTGTGCGGACATCAGTACGGGAACATAGAGCGAAGCGAACAGTGTTTTTTTCATTCGAACTTCATATAGGGAAGATAGAGCAACCACGCCGTCACGGCGGAGAGTGCCAGCAGCGACGGAAAGACCCACCGGTGATTGCGAAGGCAGAACCGGCGGCGATAGTAGTTGACCCAGCCGTACATCAGCAACACGATACCCAACAGCTGAAAAAACGGCTGCCAGGGAGCCAGTACGTTCAGAAAGGAGAACGACGCCATCGAAACACCGAAGAGCATAAACAGCAGCGGACCGATGCAGCATGACAGCGCCAGCAGTGCCGACGCGAGCGCTCCCGAAGCGATATAGCGCAGTTTCACTCCGCGGGCTCCGAGGTGATGGTATAGGAGAAATGTTTCGGATCGTAATAGTCGAGCGGTTCGTCGCCGCTTTCGGCATAGGGATAGCCGAAAATACTCAGCGGATACTGCACCGGGCGCGGAACGAGCACGAGATCGCGCGCATGGTTATAACCCATCCAGGTCATCTCCCAGCTGCCGAACTGCCGTTCGCGCTCGGCAAAGACTTTCGGATCGTCGCGCTTCAGCCCCTCGACCAGGATCAATTTAGTGACGTCGGCAGGGTCGGCGGGAATCCAGCCGTACGGCTCGATATAAAACTCCGCCCGGCAGTGCTGTGCGGTCGTGATCTTCTCCGATTTGACTCCGTACGCCTTCGAATAATGCGACGGTGCGATACGGATACCGAACACTTCGCGCGCGGGAATGCCCGACGCACGCAGCAGCGCGACGAACACCGCGCTGACATCGGCGCATTTGCCGCCGAGATAACCCGATTCGAGCGAATGGTAGGCATTGCCGATCCCGCAGCCGCGCACCTTGGGATCGCGGTACATATTGTCCACAACCCAGTCGTAAATCCTGCGCGCCTTTTTCAGCGGATCTTTTTCAAATCCCGTAATCCGCGCCGCATACTCCGCGACAACACCGTCGGTACGGATACTCTGCGTCGGTACCAGGTAGCGGCTGATGTTTTCATCGCCGTACAGCACCGGCTGCGGATGTACGAAATCCGTACTGCGGTCGCGTACGGCGACATCGAACTGGATGATGACATAGTTCTTCGCCGCGGCAGGATCGAATTTGAAGTAGAGCGTATCCGCGCCGTAGACGCGATCCCTGGTCCGCATATACTTTTCATAATTTCCGAAAACATTGACCGCGGACACCCGCTGATAACCGCTGTCAAACGGTACCGGTATCCACAATCGCAGATCCGTCCGGTTGATATCGAACGACTCGGTAATATGGTAGTGCTTCCACTCCGAAGCCCCAAGCAACACCCCAAACACCAAAAAAAACAAAACCGCTTTAGCCATCACGCACCCCTAACTCAAAACTCAAAACTCAAAATTAAAAATTAAAAATTAAAAATCATACCACCGTCACCCGTCCGGCGACGACGGCGATCTTCCCCTCGAGCTCATACTGAAACACCTCCTGGGGATAGGCCCGTACCGCCGCCTCATAAGTCGGTGAGCTGCGGCAAAACTCCAAAAACGGGTCGTCCGCGCACTGTGCCGCCTTGCCGTAATCGGCGACGAAAGCGTCGACATCGTAGATCGCCTCGGCTTTGCCCTCCGCGATCAGCCGGTTGGTGCCCTCGCTTTCGCCGATACGGTGCGGAAGCACATAGATCTTTTTCCCCATTTTCAGCGCGTATTCGACGCTGCGCATGCTGCCGCTGTTCACATCGGCCTGCGTGACGATCAGGGCGTCGCCGAGGGCCACGACAATCTCGTTGCGTACGACGAAGCTCCAGTTCGTCGCCTTGAAGCCGTCCTCGAACGGGGTGAGGATCAGCCCCTCTTTTTCAATCGACTCGAGCAGCGTTCGGTTGACGGCAGGGTAGCGGATATCCGCGCCCGTCCCGAGCACGGCGACGGTATGGGCGGCACCGGCGGCCGCATGGGCAATCGCATCCACTCCCATCGCCCCGCCGCTGACGATGCAGACACCGACCCCCGCAAGCTTGGCGGCGAGCTGCTGTGTGACACGCCGGGTATAGGGATTGGCGTCGCGCGAACCGACAATGCTCAACCGCACACGGTCGAGCAGTTTCAGATTCCCGCGGCAGTAAAGCGTTTCGGGGTATTTTCGCATCGACTCCAGTGCGGCGATATGCCGCGTCACCTGCGCCGTCATGGGTGCATATGTGCCGCGAGAACGTCGATCGGCACCAGCTCC
>JALWNV010000359.1:0-2781 GCA_027083665.1 Helicobacteraceae bacterium | reverse complement strand
CTCCACATCTTTGGACAGCGCTTTCGATTCGGCCACGCCCTGAAGCGTTTTTTTATGCGGATGGCCGATGGCGACGGCGTAACCGTACTTTTTGGCGATCCGTACCGCACGGGCCGCCTGTGCCTTGACCGCATCGACATCGGGTTTGTGATCGAGAAAAACGTCGCGGCTGATATAGGGGCGGTGCAGTGACTTCATGATCGCCGGAACCGCCGTCTTCGCCGTCGTGCGGCTGTCGACGAAAGTAATCCCCTCGCGGTCGAGCGCATAGATCAGCTCCCGCATCGACGTTTTATCCGCCGTGAATTTGCTGCCCGTATGGTTGTTGACAAAACGCACTTTCGGAAACAGCTGCACGATCTGCCGTACCCGGGCTTCGATCTTCTCCTCACTGTCTCCGACATGCAGGGTATCGGGCTCTTCGCCCGAAAACGACATCGCCTCCAAAGGGAGGTGCACCATGTAAAACGGCTCTTTTGCCGCAAGCTTCGCCGAATCGGGATGGCGTTTCGACGGCGGCAGGAACGACATCGTCACCGGAATACCAAGCGCCTTGATATTGCGCACATCATGGGCGAACGAAACATCGTCAAAAATGATCGCCAGCATCGGCCGGTCGTGCTTTTGTTTTGCCGTGACAGGCGGGATTTTGCGCTTTGGCGGTTTCGGCGGCGATTTGTCGTATTCATGGCCCGCCGTCCGCGCTTTGGCCTTTTTGAGCGCGTTGCTCAGCTCGAAACTGCGCTGTTTCTCGGCATTGAGCGCTTCAAGATGCTGCGCGGCCCCCTTCTCGTAACCGATGAAATAACCCGCGAACCCTACTGCGACAAGCAATACAAACAACCCCACCCGTTTCATTAGGTTTGGTCTTGCCTGCTTTTTGCGCGATCTGCGTTTCGGCGATGTCCGTTTGCGCGGGGCCTGTCTCTTCGTCTGCCGGGCCATAGAGTTCCTCATGAATAATTGGCTGCTATTTTAGTCTGTCACAGATAACAGGGCGGTTAATATGGCACGATGAAATGCGGCATAAGGGCATCTCCGGCGATTTTGCGACTGTCTTACTTCAGTACATCGGTATCGTACACCGCTTCCACCATCGCTTTCCATGCCGGGTCCACCCTGTAGCTCGAGCCGTCATCAGCATGGGTGGCGGGATCGTTCAGCCAGTCCAGCGGGATGCGGCCTCCCTGATTGTCGGAGAAGGAAGCCGAATAGAAAACGACATATTTGTCACTGGTGTCCAGGGCGCGCCTGAGTGTGGTATTCATATCGGCAAGCCCGACTTTGCCGGTGGTATTGAACTCTTCATAGGCACTGCCAAGGGGTTCGTTGGAGACCATGAAACCGGCATGCACTTCTGCTTCCCAGCTGTCACGCTCCGATACCGGTACGACCCAGTGTTCCGCTGCATTGACATCGTTGTTGAGCGCATCGGAAGCGATGGTGTATTTGCGCCAGGTATAGGCATCGTCGAAATGTGCCTGCGTGCGCAGCTTGTAATCCTCTCCCATATCGTGCAGGGTCGCCTGATAAGAGAGCCCTTTTTTCAATCCCGCAAACATGGCGCCTGTCCACTCGTGCTCACGCTCGAGCCCGACATCGACGACGACCGGGTGCCCGTTGATACCGTTGTCAGCCTTGACATGCCCCTCTGCGGGGGAGTGGTAGTAGAGGACGTCGATGGCGGGATATTCGCTGACCATCGCCTCCATGATCTGCTGAAAACGTGCCGTAATTTTCTCCGAGTGTTCGGCGAAGCTATGATCGGGATTTTTGTATGCTTTGACATCGTACCAAGCATTACCGCGCTTGTAGTTGATCATTTTATGGCTCTCGTCGTCATACGCTTCATCGTCAAAAACGATTCCCCTGAAGCCAAGGTTTTTCGCCGCTTTCGCCACCGTACCGAAATTCGCTATGACATTGTCCCAGACCGCATCGTCCCAGAAATCAGCGGGAAAATGCATATTGACCGTCAAAAAGTTCGATTTCACCGGGTAGAGGTCTTTGACATCTTTGACTTCATCCCAAATCGTGTCATAGCTCAGCAGCGATGCATTGGACGCCATTACGGTGTCGGTATACGAGTTGCCCACCATCGTAAAGCCGGAAAAAGGCAAGGTGTTGATATCGGCGGCCCTCGCGGCAAAATTGTCCGCCATCATCGGAAGCCAGTGCCCTTTTTGGTGGAGAATGAGCTGCTTGTCGCTGTACCACTGCGCCATATCGCAGTAATCGATCGCGACATTGATATCGTGATCACATTTGTAACCGTAGTCCGCTGTCGGATTGACGGTCTGGATGCCGTTTCCGTAGGCATAAGGATCGTCGCTTCCGGCTTCCAGGGCGATGTCGTATGCCGAGGCCCTATCTTCAAAGGTGTAGGCCATCAGTGCATCCAGCGGTTTCAGGATTCCCTGCATTTGGCTGTACGGTCCGTTTCCATAAGGGTAATGATGGTCGGCACCTTCCACGATCTGCCAGTCTTTTTGACGCTTCGGGAGGGAGTCGAGCATATAAAACTCTGTCAACGTAATGCGGGGATCGGTATCGTTTGCCGCGTTGTTGCCTCCGGGACCGTACTGCTGCATCACCACATTGGTATCGGCAGGGAGCTGTTTCATGGCTTCCGTGTCCATGCCATAGGCATAATAGCCCTCCAGTACCATGATAAATCTGCCGTTGTCGCCGTATCCCATATCGGCATAGTGCTCGAGGATTTTGAAGGTGTACCCGCCGCCGAGTGAATGCCCCATCACCCCGATACGCGTCGTGTCCAGC
>JALWNV010000358.1:3532-8819 GCA_027083665.1 Helicobacteraceae bacterium | reverse complement strand
CCCACCGTGTCGAAGTCCAGGTGCTGCCGGACGAAAACAATTTCCAGTTTCCCGAAGCGGCGGATACGGCGGTGCTCATTCTCAAGTCACCCAAAGGCAAAGTCGACAGGCATGTCCGGCTGAACAAGGCCACGGTCGCGGAAAACGTGCCCGTGTCGGACATTGACGGCACTCCGGCTTCCGGCAAGCCGCTTTTCGATCCCGGTTCCGCCGATACGGTCGAAGCGATCTTTCATACCTTCTTCGAAGTGCCGGAGGGAGGGGAGATCGATGTTATAGCGCTGTTTACCGCGGGCAGCAGCGGCTATGTGGTCGGCCATGCGAAGTACAGGATCGGCAATGTCGGTGAAGTGAAAACCGCTTTCAGGATAACGCAGATCAAGGTGGCCCTGACCGACAAAAGCATCTATCGGCACAAGCGCATCCTCCGCTATGATACGCAGGGTGAACTGCGGTGGACCGAGACGGCGACACCGCCGGCGACGGTGTACAATCTGGCGTCTGACGGCACAGCCGCTGGGCAGATATCGGGCCTGCTCAGTATCGCGATCAACGATAAGAGCGGGGCACTCGGTTACAGCTTCACGACCGAGATCGACGGTCGGTTCAGAACCGTCGCCAAGAACGTTTCCGCCAAGGCGAACGATCCGTCAGAGGGGTACCGTGAGAAAGTCTACGCGGGTGATACGAACGTGTTCGTGCTCTACGATATGCTCAGCGAACCGAAAACCCCGGGCGTCAATTTTATTTTGCAGCTCAAATACGATCCGGTGACACGGCAGAACACCTATTTCGCCAAAACCGTCACGATCGATCCCGCTTCCGGGGATTTCGGCATCAGCGAAAGCGTGAACCGGGGAAAATTCAGAGTGGCGATCGATGCCGCGGCCTACGACGCGACACACGGAATGGTCGCCGGACTCGATTATACCCATCGGCGGCTGCATATCCTGACGCTCAGCGACCGGGAACTGGACGACGACGACACGACGCACAACGGTTCGGTCTATTCCGTTCCGCGCAATATTGTCGGTGCGGCGGGCGCGGGCTTCAAAACCCTCCGGGACATTCTTTACGACCCGCGTGCGGTTGCGTTTGCCGCCGGCGGCGCACTGATGGTGATAGACCGGACGCCGATAGGGGACTACGCCAGAATGTTCTCCTCCAGCGGCACCGCGCTGAACTATTCACCGTTCGGCGGCTATTTCAAGCCGCTGAAAGCGGAGAACAGGCCCGTTGTCTACCTCGATCTCAGTGTGGATGCCGACGGCTACTTCTTCGTGCTCAAACGGCTCGGCGGCGGTGCCGCGCCAGAGGATTACAAACTCGATTTATACGCTCCAGACGGGACGCATCTGAGTCAGACCGGCGGCATGACGGCGCATAAAATGCGTTCGGATTTCTGGAGAAACATTTATACGCTCAATTACGAACGCACCGGCAAAGACGGCAGCTACAGCGAACCGACGCTCAGCATCTGGATGCCGCCGGTGACGGGAGGAAAGGTGGTCAGTGATTACGATTAGAAATACCGTGACCGCTTCTGCGGCGTGCCCCGGTCTTTTCGCTGAGGGTATTGCATGTTCGGTGCTGTTTTCCTGTTTGAAAGCCTGCAAAACACTTTCGCGGCCAACACCTACCTGATGGCAGCGATACGGTATCCGTACCCTTTGACGGTTTCGACGGCACCGGGGAGTTTGCGGCGAAGCCGGCGCACGAGGCTGCGTACCGTAGCGGCTTCGAGCGGCTCGCTTCCGAATGAACGGGCGATGGTTTCACTCTCGATGCAGTTTCGCCCGGCGTGCAGCAGCAGTTTGAGCAGGCGGAGTTCGCGGTGAGAGAGCACGACCGTACCGTCGGGCCCTTCTACTTCATCGCCGCCGGCGCGGTAACGGTACGCTTCGCCGAAACGGTGTACGGACACCGCCATGTCCGGGGCGGTTTTTCGTATATGCCTTTCGGCAAGGGAGAGCGCAATGGCAATATCGCGTTCGCTCAGCGGTTTGACGAGGTAGTTCAGCGGGTCGGTTCGCATCGCCTCCGCGACAGTGGCGTCGTCGGTACAGGAGGTGAGATAGATCAGTTTCGGATTTCCGTACCGCAGGAGTTTCCGGCCGCATTCGATCCCGTCTTCCGGGCCGCAGAGGTTGATATCGAGCAGCGCGAGGTCGACGGCGTGTCGCTGCGCCGCTTCGCAAGCCTCCTGCGCCGACGTGCAGACGGCGACGATCTCGTGACCTTTATCTTCGGCGATCCGTGAGAGCATCGATACGGTCGGCGCTTCGTCTTCGGCAATAAGAATCTTCACATGTTTTCTCCTGCCGTAATCATAACATGCTTTTATGTTACGTGCCGGTTTGGGCACGTTGGGGATGTTATGATGGCGCTATACGCTGTAAAAGGGCTAAAAGGAGAAAAGATGCTCATATGCCGATCGGTTTTCGTACCGGTACTCTTTTCGACCCTGCTTATAGTCGGCGGGTGCGGAACCGGGAGTAACAGGGGTGCGGGGGTGTACGGTATTTCGGAACCGGCCCATCTCGTCATCGGCAACGGGGAGTCGAACAAGACGGAGGCCGTTTTGAATGTCGGAAACGCCCACCGAAGAACCTTTTGCATCGGGGGAAACGCAGCCGGGCACATTGTCCGTCTTCATGACGGAAACGGAAACCGGCTGATGCAGAGAACGCAAGGATGCCGGGTCGTCGATCTCGCATCGGGACGCTATCGGCTGGAGATCGAAAATGCGGATACGAAAGGCAGGAAGCATGCTGTTTTTCTGCACCCCGAGCGCAACGAGACTATGATGGAAAGCCGTGTGCACGGCGCAGAAGCGAGTCGAAGGAGTGTCGAACAGACGGACGGGTTTTTCGGTGCATCCGCCCTGGCCGTGAGCGTTATCGAATTTGACCGCTGTATCGAATGCGATCTTCACGGGGCGGCACTGGATCACAGGGCATTCGGATTCGATACCGGGACGAATCACCTTTCTCCGGTGATGGATGACGGATATTTCCGGCATATCGGTGCGGAAAAGACGGCATACTTCAGCGTCTATGACGGCGATCGCTATACCCGTACGGCCGTCGCTCCCGAGCTGAGAGGCTCGTCGCTGCAGCAGGCGGATCTGTCCTATTCGGTTTTTTACGATGCGGATTTCAGCGGGGTCGATTTTACCGATGCCAACCTGTCGCATTCGGTCTTTATCGGCTGCCGGTTCGACGGAGCCGTTTTTGAGAGGACGGATGCCCGCCATTCGATCTTTATCCGTCCGTCATTCGCTCCTGACGCACCGATCGCGGTGCATGCGGTGTCGAAACCCGGTTTTACACGACTGAAAGAGGATGAAGGCGACTATATGTCGGCCTATACCGCTTTGCTTTCAAACGGCCGTATCGCGGTGCATACGATAAGCTGGAAAGGAGGATATAACACGTCCGTAGGTCCGATGCCGGGCGGTCAGATCATCTCATCGGCGGCTATTCTTCCGGAGGATTTCAGCAGCCGCTATACGTTGTTCGCCGTCGACGGAAACGGGAAACTGTGGAGCCACGGCAGCCCGTACGGAGCGCAGCCGATGCGGGGGTGGCATATGCTGCCGATGAAAGACAGTGCCGGGAATCCGGCTGAATGCAAGAACGCTCCCGGGGTCACCTACTGGACGGAAACGGATGGCGACACGGTAAAGCTTTGGCAAAAAGTCTGGTGCGATACGGGGGAGGAACAGACGACCTGGACGAAAGTTACGGCAAACCGATTTACCGGGGGATGCGTTCCCGGTCTCAATTGCGAACATGGTGTGAGTTTGTCCGGCTGGGTTGTCAATGCGTACCGTTTTTCCGGTCTTGACGGCAGTATGGCTCTCAATGGCGGAGTGCCGTCCGGCCGTGAGCCGGACGGCAGATATCACTCCAAGGCATATGTGGCGGAACCGGACCGTGGTTTTTATGTGTCGCGGGCGGATCGTACTTTTGGTAAAAGAAGTGCGGAAGGGCTTTCGGGAAAACAGCATATCGGTTTGATATCGAGCCCGGCCAGAGCGAGCGAATCGGAATTTACGGCCGTGGTGCTTTCAGACGGTCACCTCTATGCTTCGTGGAATCCCCTCGAAACCCCCTATGACGATTTCGGGAGTCCGCCCGTCGGTACCGCTTCGGCTCCTGCAGCGGGCCAGTATCAACACTATTCACCCGGCTACGGTACCGATACGTATGTCGCTGTCCGGGGAGGCGACGGCAATATCTGGTCGCGTACCGCGGGCGATGCAACCTGGAGAAAAATCGATATGACGGCGGCCGGTTCGCGGACTACATCGCTTCAAATGCGTGACAGCCGGTTCGATTTCTCCTATTTTCAGGGTGATGCCCGCTACGACGACATCGTGTCGGGTAACGGCAATACCTATGCGGGAGCCTATTTTAGCGAGGTATCGATACATGACGTCGGGTTTGCGAAGATGCAAAACGTCGTTTTTTCAAAAGCGGATATCCGCAACGGCACGTTTGAAGATATGGACGGAGCAACGTTTCGTGACGGCACATACATAGCGGATATGAACGCCGCCGGGAAGCATATCGGAAATACGCTCTTTGCCGACAGCGTCTTGGAAAGTGTTTCGTTCGACGGGACGGTTTTCGATGTGAACGTCTCGTTTCAAAACATGAATGTGCGGGGATCGTCCTCGTTTTCCGGTGCGACGTTTGCTCAGACCCGATTCGGATCGTGCCGGTTTTCCGGTGTCGATTTCAGCGGGGTCGATTTTTCCGCAATCATCACGGCCGGTTCGATAATCGATCGCAACACGAGTGATTTTGTCAATGCCGAATATGTTCCGGCGGCACTGTTTTACAACCGGTCCGATACCGACCGCAACGCTTCTGTACTGCGGTTTCATGATTTCAGCGAAGCGACGTTCCGCGGTCTCGAAACGGTGGATTTCGTCGGGGCGGAGATGACGGGGGCAAAATTTCACGGCGTGGTACTGACAGATATGGATATGAACGGATCGGACTGGAGCGGGGCGGATATCAGCGGTATGCGGTTTACGAAGTGTTCGCTGCGCGGAGCGCAGTTGGACATGAACCGTTCCGGTGCGCGGGGAGTGCATTTTGACAGATGCGATCTGGGCGGAGCCTATCTGTCCGGCGATTTCAAATCCGCCCATTTCGACGGGAGCGATCTCAGCGGTCTGCGGGTCGGAAACCATACCCAGATGAATCTGGTACATTTTACTTCCACGACGACCCGGACACTCGAGGGAGCCGATTTTCACCAGGTGAATCTGACA
>JALWNV010000358.1:0-3522 GCA_027083665.1 Helicobacteraceae bacterium | reverse complement strand
GACATCGGCGGTGTTCGCCGGTGCGGAGTTTTACGCGACAGACTTCAGTCAGGCCGAGATGGCGAGCGTTTCGACAGACGGCGGGAGCAAATTTGTCGAGTGCGATTTTACCGGCAGCGACCTTGAAAACGCTTCCTTCGACGGGACGCTGTTCGGCGGAAGCTGTTTTTACAACAACGCCTCCGACGGCGCATCCGACAATCTGTCTGTATTTGACCGAAGCGGTCAAACGAAGTTTCGTCAGCGGATCTTCGGGCAGCCGATGGAGACAGCCCTGTCTTATACGCTCGGTGAGGAATGCCGCGGAACGTTCCGGCCGGATTTTGATTGAAGGAGTGAAGATGAGACGCAGAACTTTTTTAAAGACTTCAGCTGCTGCGGCAACCGTATTGACGGCAGGTGCCGGGATCCAGGGGTGTGGAAACGGTGCTGACGAATCGGACGGTACCGCAGCGCTGGACCCTTCAAAAACCCACAAGGCGCGTTTTGTCTTTCGGCAGCCGGTTTTCGATACGGCGGCTCTTTTGCAGTCGCTGCCGCAAGCGCAGCGGGTGGAGCTTGAAGCATGGATGCCTTCCGGCGGGCCGAGCGATTCGATCAGTACGGCGGAGTCGTTCATTTTCCATGCCGGCGGAAGTAAAGTCATGGAACGTTCGCTTCAGAGTACCGGCCGTGACGGTACCGCTACGAAACTGCATATCGTGACGAACGAGTTTTCGACGGACAAAGCGTCGATCATTTATGTGACGCATCGGCGAAAAACCGAGAGGGACGGAAGTGACGAAGGACTGAGTTTTATGTATCTGTATGTACCGTCCGCCGAATCGTCCGTAAGCCCGCCGTGCGACGGAAACGCGGCCGGAGATTCATGTGAAGTCACCGTCGATGTCGACATCGGCGATCCTGTCTACGAAACGGTCAAGGCGATGCTTTTTCTGCATCCCGAACTGCATCAGATCCGGGCCGACCGGGCGCGTTTGCTGCTGTCGCGGATTGATATCACGTCGCTACAGGATTATGCACTGCTGCATACCTGGCTGTCGGCGGGGATGGACAAGGATATATGGTACGAAAGCAGTAAGCTGCAAAATCCGGACGATCAGAGCGATATGGTGTTTGAATACGGCATCAACAAAGGCAGGACGATCCGCCAGTTTATTCCCGTCGGTCAGATTTTGGAAAAACTGCGTGTGCCGATGCGCGACTTGGTTCGCCGTGTGGGGAATGATCCGGAGCTGGCGGGGATATTCCGGCACGATACGACAGCGACCGATGCGACCGATGTGACTCGAAACAGGATGCAGCGATTTGTCAAAAGCCGGTCGGAAAGTTCCGCCGATACCGTTACCCTGCAAGACCACAGCGAGCGTGACGGTTATGCGGTCGAACTGCTCAGGGATGATCAGACGACGTACAAGGAGGCGTTCGGAGCGGGGCAGCTTCCGGACGATGCGCCGGTCGTCAAGCTGAGGCTGAAAAACCATTACCGCAGGTACATTGCATTTTATATACAGTATCGCGATCTCGACGGCAATGTCATACAAGCGAAATTGAAAGATGCAACGACAGGAAAGAGCGCATGGAGCATGATCGGCGGCAACTTTTACAGCAAGGGGATATACGATGACTATATGGATGATACGACTTACCTGTTGAAATTGCTGTCGCAGCCGGCTGAATTGCTCAGTATCCCGATTGAGAAGTATACGACGGGCGAGGTCCGGTTTGCCATTCCGGACGAGGCGCACAGTGTTGATATCTATGCGGTAACCATGGGTTCCGGCGGGAAGAGAGTCCCTTTGATGGAGCATTTGCCCGTCGGGATGACATGGACGTTCGATCTGATCATTCCTGTCTTTTTGCTTGCCGGTTCCTTCGCAATCAGGAATGAGAACAAATGGTTGCAGCTCGTGGCGAATTTCGGATTGAAGTTTGCGCTTGCTTTCATCAATTATCTGATTATGCTATCTGCGGACGGCACCGGTTTAACGGCTGACAAATTGATGAAATTGGCGGGAAAAGCGGGTACGGCGATCTTGCTGCAAATGATTCGCAAAGGTGTGGAAGAAATAGCGATTTTCCTTGTTGAGGAGATCACTGAGGAGTCCATCGAGGACAGCACGCCGATTCTCGGGGCAGCCCTCATGGTCGGCAACATCGCCGTTGATGTCTCGGAGATCGTGCAAACAGGATGCGCCATCAACAATTCGGCATGGAGTTCATCGTTCACACTTTCGCGGACGCACCGTGTCGAGGTGCAGGTATTGCCGGACGAAAACAACTTCCAGTTCCCCGAAGCGGCGGATACGGCGGTGCTCATCCTTAAATCGCCCGAAGGAAAAGTCAACAAAAGTGTACGGCTGCAAAAAGCGAAAGAGGCGAAAAACGTTCCGGTATCCAGGATCGACGGGGTGCCGGCATCGGGGACACCGCTGTTCAATCCCGATGCCGCCGATACCACAGAGGCCATTTTCTATACGTTCGACGGCGTGCCCGAAGGCGGAAAGATCGACGTGATCGTCCTCTTTACCGCCGGAAAAGCCGGTTATGTCGTCGGACACGCAAAATACAGGATCGAAAATGTCGGCAATGTGAAAACCGCTTTGCGCATCACTCAGATCAAGATCGCACTGAGCGACAAAAGCGTCTATGCCCACAAGCGTATCGTTCGCTACGATCAGGGGGAGCTCAAATGGATTGAAACGGCAACGCCGCCTTCGGCGGTATACAATCTGGCATCCGACGGCACCGAAGCGGGGCAGATATCCAACCTGCTCAGTATCGCGGTCAATGACAAGAGCGGAGCGCTTGGGTACAGCTTCACAACCGAAATCGCGGGAGAGTTCAAAACAATCGCGAAAAACATTTCCGCCAAAGCGGATGTCCCGGAGGAAGGGTATAAAGAGAAAAAATACCCAAATGACACGAATGCCTTCGTCTTGTACGATATGCTCAGTGAGCCGAAAACAGAAAATATCAACTACATCCTGCAACTGAAGTATGACCCGGTTTTGAAACAAAATACCTATTTCGCAAAACCGGTTTCGATCGATCCTTCGTCGGCGGATTTCGGCATAAGTGCCACCGAAAACCGGGGAAAATTCAGAGTGGCGATCGATGCCGCGGCCTACGACGCGACACACGGAATGGTCGCCGGACTCGATTATACCCATCGGCGGCTGCATATCCTGACGCTCAGCGAGAAAGCGCTATATGACGATGACCTGACGCACAACGGATCGGTCTATTCCGTTCCGAGAAATATCGTAGGCGTTTCCGGAGGAAGCGACTTCCGCACGCTCAAAGACATTTTGTACAATCCGAGGGCGATCGCGTTTGCCGCCAACGGCGCACTGATGGTGGTGGACCAAACACCGATAGGGGATTATGCCAGGATGTTCTCCTCCAACGGCACCGCGTTGAATTATACGCCGTTCGGCGGGTTCTACAAGCCGCTGAAGCGCGAAAGTGTCAGGGTAACGTATCTGGATCTCAGTGTGGATGCCGACGGCTATTTTTTCG
>JALWNV010000357.1 GCA_027083665.1 Helicobacteraceae bacterium | reverse complement strand
TGAAGCGGTTTTTGATGGTAGGTATAGATGGTGACGTCATCGCGGCGAAGTGAGCGCAGCATCGATTCGAGCAGCTTGGGGGTAAGGTGTTTGCTTGTGTAGGCGAGCTTCTCTTCATGCGAGTTCAAAGAAACATCGATAAGCAGGGATGTGATGCTGCTGTCCCGGTTAATCATCTCGATCAGTTTGTGGTTGATGTAGGTATCGCCGCTGAAAAGAAAGGCGCTTTCGCCGTATTTGACTTTGAAGCCGCAGGTCGGAACGGAGTGGTTCGCCCCGACCGCTGTGATTTCGATATCGTTTATTGTAAAGGTCCGGCCGATATCAATCGGGACAAAGTTAACGGAGATTTTGCTGGCGGCGTTAAAGATTTTTTCAAAATTCGGCCATATAGTCCAGTTGAAGATATATTGTTTCAGAATGTCGATATTTTCGCGAAGTGCATAGATATTGAGCGGCTTTTCCCGGCATTCGAAATAGCTGTCGATGATGAAAGGCAGATCGATGATGTGATCGAAGTGGGTATGGGTGATAAATATATGTTCGATTTCGCAGCATTTCCAGCCCATGCTTTTGATGATATTGCCCGCATCAATGACGATATTTTTTCCGATCAGAAAGGCCGTGGCTTCCGTTTTATGGGAGTAGCTGCCGTCGGCACCGAGTACTTTTATCATGGGACTCTTTCTTGAAAATTAGACGGTATTATAACACCGCGGACCATTGTCCGGACTGGAAAATTTCGCGGGCGTTTGCAAAGTGTTCCGTACAAAAACGGGTACGTTTAAAAAAATCCTATACAGCGGCGGGGGAAGAATGTGTTGCATATTTACGCATAAACGCATGGCTACGCTTAGGGATTGGGGATTTGCTTTTTTGCTCTCACGCTTTTAAGTGAGAGAAAATTATACTTGTAATTCAAGAAAAAAGCGAGGTAGAAATATGCAACAGATCGATATGAGCTCCGAGGAGTTTCTCAAGGAGTTCGAGAAGACCAAAAAATTCACGGACAAGGTCAATGCACAGTTCGGATGGGTGTACAACCCCAACGAGGATGTCAACGAAGGCGTGATTATGGGTCTGGCTCGCCACAAGATGCTTTACGGCAAGCGATTCTGCCCCTGTTTCATGGTCGTCGAAGACGAAAACGGCAAGCCCAAGAGCGCCGATGACCGTATCTGCCCGTGCAAACCCGCCATCGAGCATGAGATCCCCGAAGAGGGCAAGTGCCACTGCGGTATCTTTTGTACCCCCGAATACGCCGCGACGCACGATCAGTGATACGTCCGCTCCCGGAGCGGCCATATTTTTTCTTTTGCTTTGCGAAATAGGCTACGATTGTGAAAAAGATGCAAGATATGCCTACGCTTTCACCCGATAAATACCGACTGCTTAAAGACCGTTTCGGTTTCAACGCTTTCCGTCCGCTTCAGGAAGAGGCGGTCGATGCGATCATGGAAGGCCGCGACCTGCTGATGATCCTGCCCACGGGCGGCGGGAAGTCGCTCTCGTACCAGCTGCCGGCGCTGTTGATGGAGGGGACGACCGTCGTCGTTTCGCCTCTGCTGGCACTGATGCATGATCAGGTGCAGAGCCTCAAAGCGCAGGGAATGCGTGCGGAAATGCTCTCCAGTATGCAGACGGGTGAGCAGAGCGGGGATATCCTCCGCCGTCTTTATGCCGGGGAGGTCGATTTTCTCTATCTCTCCCCCGAACGGCTCAATACCGACGGGATGCGGCAGGTCCTCTCCGATATCCGGCTCAACTATTTTGTCATCGATGAGGCACACTGCATCAGCGAATGGGGGCACGAGTTCCGTGCCGATTACCGTGCGCTCTCGCAGCTGCGCGACCTTTTTCCGGGAGTGAATATCGCCGCGTTCACGGCGACGGCGACGCCGCATGTGCGCGACGATATCCTGCGCCTGCTGCGGCTGGACAATCCCGTCGTACTGCAAGGCGGGCTCTTCCGCGACAATCTGCAGATCACTGTCCGCCATCGCATCAAGGACGGCTACGACCAGCTGCGGAATTTTCTTGATGACCACAAAGACGAAAGCGGCATCGTTTACGCTTTTTCGCGCAAGAGTGTCGAAGCGGTGGCGAACTTCCTGCGTCAAAGAGGTTATGCCGCCGAAGCGTATCATGCCGGGATGCCGACCGAAGAGCGCAACAGGGTTTTTCATGCCTTTGTCCACGATGAGGTGAAGATCATCGTGGCGACCATCGCGTTCGGGATGGGCATCGACAAGAGCAACATCCGCTACGTCTTTCATATGAGCCTGCCCAAGACGGTCGAAAACTACTATCAGGAGATCGGTCGCGCGGGACGCGACGGCGACCATGCGGATGTCGTCATGCTCTTCGGGGCGCAGGATGTGATTCAGCAGAAGCGCTTCGTCGAGATGAACGAGGACGAGACATACAAGGCGCACCTGATGCAGAAACTCAATGCCGTGCACCGCTACGCGGCGTCCGAGACCTGCCGTCATCAGCAGCTCGCCGCCTATTTCGGCGACAGCATCGCACCGTGCGGCAGCCACTGCGATAACTGCCTTGAGCCCGATTACGAGAAACGCGATATCACGACCGAGGCGCAGATGTTGCTCTCGGCCGTCTACCGGACCGGGCAGCGTTTCGGCAAGAGCTATCTCGTCGACGTGCTGCGCGGCTCGAGAGAACAGAAGATATTGGCTAACGGGCATGATGCGCTTTCCGTTTACGGTATCGGAGAATCTTTGAGCAAGAAACAGTGGTTCGTCGTGCTCGACCGCATGCTCGAGATCGGAGCGCTGGACGTGAACGAACATCACGGGCTTGTTCTTACGGAAGCAGGGTTGAAAGTGCTCAAAGGTGCCGAACCGGTGCTCATCCGTGCCGACCGTCTCAACGTCCGGGCCAAAACGGTGAAAAAAGCCGCGCCCGAGATCTTCGACTACGATACGGAGCTGTTCGAGACCCTGCGCGCACTGCGGTTCGAGATCGCGCAGGAAAAAGGCGTACCGCCTTACGTCGTCTTCGGCGACAAGACCCTCAAGGAGATGGCGGCCGTACGCCCGCAGACGAAAGAACGGATGCTCGAAGTCAACGGGGTGGGCGAGGTGAAATTCGAGCGCTACGGCGAGGCGTTTTTGGCGCTGCTTCGAGAATAAGAGAGCGTCCAAGCCGCGCAGCGGTATGCCTATTGCCTGTATCATACGGATGCCGCATAAACTTCCAAAGCAGACTTCCAACATCACCCTGAAGGGTGATGTTTTAATCTTTTTTTTCAGATATAATCAATATAAAACGACATCCCTTTCTCAAGACGGGAAACGGTGGAGGGATGGAGAGAATCGCTGAAAACACCGAAAAAGAGGAGGGTATTTATGCGTTATGTTTTTGCCGCTTTGCTTTTGGTTCCGGGCCTTTATTCAAATGATACGAATTTTTACCGTGATGCAAACGGCATTATTCATTGCGAAAACGCTGCGGTGGATGAAAACGGGACGGTCGACGGCGTAACTTACACCAAAATCGACAGTAAAGTCAAGCTTGTTGTCTGGGGTGGCTCGGTGGAAGCCGATCATGCCTGTACCAGCGGTGTGACGAATATGTCTTATTGGTTTAGCGGTAAAGACACTTTCAATCAGCCCATTGGCAACTGGGATACGAGCAGTGTGACCGCGATGAGCTGGATGTTCTACTTTGCTTCTGCATTCAATCGGGATATCGGCGACTGGAATATGAGCAGCGTGACCGATATGGATAGTATGTTCGCCGGTGCCACTGCATTCAACCAGGATATCGGCGGTTGGGATACGAGCAGCGTGACCAATATGCGTGCCGTATTTATCGGTGCCTCCACCTTCGACCGGGATATCGGCGACTGGAATACGAGCAATGTGACCGATATGAGTTCTATGTTCGCTTCTGCCTACGCATTCAACCGGGATATCGGGGGCTGGGACACGGGCAAGGTGACCGATATGGACTATATGTTTTACCATGCCGCCGCCTTCGATCAAGACCTGAGCACATGGCATGTTCCTAAAATTTTTAGCAAGCCAACGGGTTTTGATACCGGTTCCGGGTTTGAGGGTCAGACTCAGATGCAGCCGCGGTGGGGAACACCAATGGCCCCTATTTACTACTTGCTGCTCAACTGAGCATTGTGACGGCATATCGCCGTTTCATGCTCAGGCCATGAAGCCCGCCGCGGTTTCAAGGCATGCGCATGTCAGGATGACAGGGTTTTTGAAATTCAGAGATTTTCGGCTGCAGCAGTAGCCTATCTTTGATTCAGAGGCTCCGTAACAGAAAGGAAAACATTCCTGCAAAATAAGCAATAGTGTCTACACCTTTTTTTGCATCCGGGCGGATGCCGCATATCACCCTGATGGGTGATGCGTAGGTCTTTTTTTTCAGATATAATCAATACAGGAATATGGACCATTCCGAGACGGGAAGCCGGGAGTGCTGAAATAACGAAAAAAAAGGCTTTGTCATGCGCTATGTGGTTGCTACGTTGCTTTTGGTTCCGAGTCTTTATTCGGAAGACGTGAACTTTTACCGTGACGTGAACGGTATCACCATTCATTGCGAAAACGCTGCGGTGGGTGAATCCGGGAGTGTTGATGGTGTAACTTACACTAAAATCGGCAGCAAGGACGATCTTGCGTCGGTCGAAGCCGATCATGCCTGTACCAGCGGTGTAACGGATATGCATGAGTGGTTTAACGGCAATGATACGTTCAACAAACCTATCGGCAGCTGGGACACGAGCAATGTGACCGATATGAGCGATATGTTTCATGATGCCTCCGCTTTCAACCAGCCTATCGGTAAGTGGGACACGAGCCGTGTGACCGATATGAGTCGGATGTTTGTGAGGGCTGTTGATTTCAACCAGTCCATCGGCAGTTGGGACACGAGCGGCGTGACCGATATGAAGTATATGTTCAACTATGCCATCAGCTTCGATCAGTCCATCGACAACTGGGATACGAGCAGAGTAACCGATATGGGGTATATGTTTTACGGTGCCACTGCCTTCAACCGGCCTATCGGCGACTGGAACACGAGTCGTGTGACTGATATGAGATACATGTTTGCCGATGCCACAGCCTTTAACCGGTTCATCGGCAGCTGGGACACGAGCCGTGTGACCAATATGAGTCAGATGTTTTACCGTGCAATCAATTTCAACCAGCCCATCGGGAGCTGGAATACGGGACGTGTGACCGATATGCGCCATATGTTCTGCGGTGCCACCGCTTTCGATCAGTCCATCGGCAGCTGGGATACGAGTAGTGTGACCGATATGTACAGTATGTTTCACAATGCTGCCGCCTTCAATCAGGATATAAGCAATTGGGCCGTAAGAGCGATAGCCCGTATGGATAATATGTTTAATGGTGCCACTGCTTTTAATCAGGACTTGAGCAACTGGTGTACTGCCCTGATTGTCACAAAGCCGGACAATTTTGATGCAGATGCCGCTTTTGAAAACAATGTTTCAAAACAACCTCGATGGGGAGAATGTTCAGAATTGGACAGTGCCAACTTTTCTATGGTTGGTGCTACTATCCATTGTAAAAACGCGAGGGTGGGCGACTGGGGAGAAGTCAATGGTCGAACTTATATTAAAATCAACAGTATGTACAACCTTGTCGTTAATGGCGGCTCGGTCGAAGCCGATCATGCCTGTACCAGCGGTGTGACGAATATGTCTCATTGGTTTAGCGTTAAAGACACCTTCAATCAGCCTATCGGCAGCTGGGATACGAGTGGTGTGACCGATATGAGCGATATGTTTCAAGATGCCACTGCTTTCAATCAGCCTATAGGTGACTGGGACACGAGCCGTGTAACTGATATGAGTAGGATGTTCTCCAACGCCGCTGCCTTTGAACAAAACATAAATACATGGTGCGTCAGCAAGATTCGAAGTAAGCCAATCCATTTTGATATCGGTGCGGGATTTGAAGGCCAAAAGCAGCTGCAACCGCAGTGGGGCACGTGCCCGAGGAGGTCAATGGCCCCTGTTTATTACTTATTGCTCAACTGAGCGAAAAGACGGCACTTTTGAAATTCAGGAGCCTCATCGGCTCCGGCTCTTTGCGTAAAAAAGCGTTGACAAGGGTCTGGTAGGGGACTTTTTTCTTGTTTGCTATTTTTGAAATATAAGATGATATCGTTATCAATGTCACCATAAACCCAAAAACTTGGAATGATGCCATAGAGTACTGCGAAAACCTCGACTTTGCCGGAAAACAGGACTGGAGACTACCAAACTTCAACGAACTCTATATGATAGCCGATAGAAGCAGAACCATTCCCGCTATGCATATGGACGCTACCAATGGCTTTCAACATGTCGCATCGAACAATTACTGGTCTTCTACTACGGTCGCTTCTAACTCGAGCTACGCGTGGGCTGTCAGCTTCAACGACGGCAACGACGGTTGGGGCGATAAGACGTACAGTCTTTTCGTGCGGTGTGTGCGAGACGGACAGATTGTCCCTTCGGAAACTTTTTTGATTCCGACGGTGATGTATTTGCTGCAATAGTAATTTTCTCCGTTCGCCAAAAGGCTCACGGCGCTGCTGCTCGCGCTCGGTGCGGCGCGTCTCATGCGGCGCCGGGGCTGAGCCGCCTAAGATAAGGTGTCAGGACATATATATAAGCTTCAGGATGTGGGACTTCAGTCTCGCAATGCAGGGGTGAAGCCCTACCTCAAAAAATCGGAAGAATATGCCGCTTCAATAATGATACCTGCACTGCGCGATCCATAGCTCGTTTTCGACGACTTTATAGACAAGCCGATGCTCCAACGTGATTCTTCGGGACCAATATCCAGACCAGTTGTATTTGAGCGGTTCGGGGTCACCGAGACCTTGAAAAGGATCTCTCGAGATATCTTTGATCAATACATTGATGCGCTTGAGGACTTTTTTATCTTGAGATTGCCAGAAAAGATAGTCTTCCCATGCCTGCTCGGCAAAGACCTTAATCATCCTCGATCAACTCTTTTTGAACACCTCTGCCGCTTTCCAGTTCGTCGATGGCACGATTGAGTCTGTCCGCGTTGGCGCGGCTTTGCATCAGATAGGCTGTTTCCCGGATCGCTCTGTAGTCTTCGAGGGAGATCATAACGACAGGCTCTTTGTTTTGCCTGGTAATAGTTACCGGTGTATGATTGGATACGACATAGTCCATCGTTGAAGCAAGATTTTTTCGTGCGGAACTGAATGTTTCCGTGCGCATACAATATTCCTTAATGTGTTATATATGTACATATTTTAGTACACATATAATAATAGCAGGCTTAATATTTGTCGTGGGTGACTGTTTGCGTTGTCTAATACGGCGACCTCGGAGTAATCAGCAAACCATTGTCCCCGTCACCAAAACGATAGCAACTGTTTTTTGCGCAATGACAAAGGTGTCAGGGCATAAGTATAAGTGAATTTTCTACTTTTGGGAAGCTTTATTTTTTGGAAGGATTACCGAGTCTACACCCTTTTTTTCATACAATCTTCCATATCATCTTTGAGAGCTTTTGCAATTTCTATGCATTTTTGGCAAATCTTTTCATCCGGTTCAAAATCCGGCAGAACCGATCCGAAAGGATACTTTGATGCAAGATAGATTGAATCGATAAGATCGATATCATCATCGCTGATCGTGAAATAAAAGCCAAGATTTCTCAATTTCTCAACCAATATCAAGACAGCATGGGTTTTTTCCAGTTTTATGCCTTTTTCTATAAAGCATGCTTTTAAAAACTTTTCTATTGCCTGCTGGGAGTTTTGTAAAGAGGGATTGTAGAGGTGGCTTTGAAGAAGTATTTCTGCCGATTTCAAGTTTTCAACGGCATATTCAAGCCATGATCTTGTCTCATTTTTCATAAATTACTCTGCCTTTTTTTATCTCTTGTGCAAAGAATCCGTCAAAATCTTTTTTTAATGGAACGATATCCAATGCGATTTTTTTAGAGAGATCACGTAGTGCTTTTCGATATTTCAACGAGAGCGCCAAAAAATTGCTATCGGTTTCCTGTACTATTGCCACATCGATATCATTGGGATTATTCGATTCAAAAAAAGAACCAAAGATAATAACTTTGTCGATTTCCGGAAATTGCATTAAATGGGATCTGATAAAATTTATATACGACTCTTTTGTTGTAAAATCCACGACTTCCCTTTTTGCATTGATCGAAAAAACATTGCTTTATAATTTACCTAAATGTATTTATATTGTCAATACCATCGCGGTGCCCATAATTTATGGATATGACGGCGGCCGCGGAGTAATCAGCAAACCATTGTTGTCCCCGTCGCCAAAACGATAGCAACTGTTTTTTGCGCAATGCCAAAGCGTATAGGCGCAGACAAGGCTGTCGAGAAAGTCTTCTTCGGCTTTGAGCCTTTTTCCTTTGAGTGTCTCGATGGCAGCATGGTATTCGTTTGGAACGGTTACAGCTTCAAACAGGGCTGTTTGAAGCCGTTTGAGCGCCGTGATCCGGTCGGTTCTCGGTACAGAGGCCTTGTAGCGCAGGACCCTGCCGTTATTGAAGAGGGCGAGGATGGTCGCATGGGGATAGACTTCGAAAAGATTGCCGTTTTTGAAGTCGAACCCGGCAGTTTTCAGGCGCTTGTAGAGATCGAACCCCGTATAACGGGGAAAACGTTTGGCAAACAGTGTCGTGTTGGCCGCATGCAGACCGAGGCCGTAGCGGGCGAAGGTTTTGAGAAAGGCCCGTTCATTAGGCCGGTGGCCGGCGGCGTTAGTGATAATCAGCGGAGCGTCGACACCGATGACGGCATCGGGATAACG
>JALWNV010000356.1 GCA_027083665.1 Helicobacteraceae bacterium | reverse complement strand
TATTATGCTGATCGATACGGGTGCGGGGATCGGAGAAGTGACACAGCTTTGCCTGCGGCCGGCCGACGATGTCGTCGTCGTTACGGTGCCCGATCCCGCCGCGATCACCGATGCCTATGCGACAATCAAGGTGACGGCCCGTCATCGCCGGGATATCAAGATGATTTTGAATCAGGTGCACGGGGAGAGCGAAGCGCGCAATATTTTCCGGCGTATCCGGCACGTCGCGCTCGACAAAATCGATGCGGACTCGCACCTCGACTTTCTCGGCAAGATTTCCAAAGACGAAAAGGTAGCCTATGCCGTCAAGCGCCGCAGCAGCTTCGTGCGTGATTTTCCGCGGTCGCAACCGACAAAAGAACTACAGAAGATTGCGCAGGAATTGGTGGCGGATATCGACCGAAACGTCCGGGTTCATGCATCCCAAAGCGGTCTTTCGGGATTCTTCAAACGATTAATGGAGCAGTTTTGATGCACGGAAAGGGTTTGCTGACACCGAAAGAACTCGATGCTCTGACGGAGATTTTCGAATCGGCGGGTATGACGCCGCAGAAGAAAACGGTGCAAAAACGTCCTGTGAAGGCGAAACTGCGGACAGCCCGACTGAAAGCGAAGGTCGAAGCGGCCGGTATCGCATTCGGATACCGCATGGGGGCGATGACGAAGCGGCCGGCGCGGGTGAAACTGCTGTCCATTGTCCGGCCGGTGCAGCCGCCCGCGGACGGCGGATGCCACTGGTACGGCGGCCGCAGCGAGGAGGGGCAAGCACTGTACCTTTGTGCTGCGGCACCGATGGTCAACCTTGTCAACGAGATCGCCCTGGGCAATCCGGACGGTCCTTTTTTTCTTGCACACCGTCTTACCGAACTCGATCATGCCGTCTTCGAAAGCGCATCGCGGCGACTGCTGGAAACACTTTGGCGGGAACTCGGCGAAAAGGGCGTGCCGCCGACGTTCGGATACGAAGTGACTCCCGCTGCGCTGTCTCGTCCGGTCGAGGCCCGTTTCGAGCTGGAGGTCGCTTCACTGGAGAAGATGCGCTTTTCGCTTTTGTTCGAGGAGACGCGACGTTGAATCTTTATGACTATACCCCGGCCCTGCCGGGTACGGAGCGGACCGATATCCTGCATGAAGATACAGCGGTTCGGATCGAACGGATCGTGTCGAACCTGGCCCGCACGCAGTGGTACGACCAGGCGCAGGACGAATGGCTGGTGCTGATCAAGGGCAGTGCGGAATTGGAAGTGGAGCGAACCCGGGTGACGCTGGAAGAGGGTGATACGCTTTTCCTGCCGGCGCATTGCCGTCACCGGGTACTTTCGACATCGGACGAAACGCTTTGGCTTACCGTATTTGTCAAAGTATGATACGATTTGCACAATTTGCATATGTGAGGAACAAACCATGGCGGACAATGTAGTGTTGATAGGTTTTATGGGAGTCGGCAAGGGCAGTATCGCCCGGGAGATCGTCCGGCAAAGCGGGATGATCGCGATCGATACCGACGATATCATCGAAAGTATGGAGAATCGCAAGATTAAAAAGATCTTCGAAGAAGAGGGAGAGGCCTATTTCCGCAAAACGGAGCAGCGCGTCGCAAACTGGCTTGCCGCATCGGTGACGGGAACGCTGGTTTCGACCGGCGGCGGATTCTACAAAGTGAAATCGCTGAAGAAAATCGGAAAGATCGTGCTGCTGCATGCGGATTTCGATACGATCTACCGGCGGATACTCGACCATCCGAATGCGGCGAAAAAACTGAAAAAGCGTCCGCTTTTTCAGGATGTTTCCAAGGCCAGGGCCCTCTATGACGAGCGTGAGAACGCGTATAAAAAGGTGGCGGATATCGTGATCGATGTCGGCGGAAAACCGGTTGAGAAAGTCGCCAAAGAGATTATAAAGAAGGTAATCAAAAAATGAAAAAGCTTTTTATCGCGGCACTGTTCGCCGCTACGGCCGTGTTTGCGCAGGGGATGCA
>JALWNV010000355.1 GCA_027083665.1 Helicobacteraceae bacterium | reverse complement strand
GTGCAGCACCTGCTCGTTGAAAACCGGCAGCGCACCCGGCAATGCCAGACAGGTCGGGCAGGTATTGACATTGGGACGGTCGTTGAAACTGGTCGGACAGGAACAAAACAGTTTGGTTTCGGTGTTGAGCTGAACATGGACTTCAAGCCCGATGATAATTTCGAACAATGGTTTTCCTTGGATGGTTAATTGGCAAAATACCGGATCGAAGCGAATCCCGCGGCTCCCGCCGCCTTGACCGCCTCGATCTGCTCCGGCGAAACAATGCCGCCGAGCGCGATAACAGGTAGGTCTATTTTACCCGCTGTTTTATTTAAATCCTCTAAACCTTTCGGGGAGCCTTTGCCCGGCGTGGCGAAAATCGGACTGTAAGTAACGGCATCGGCCCCGAAGGCGCACGCACGGCGGATCTCTTCGAGCGTATGGGTCGACTGGACCGTAAACAGGCCCGCCGCTTTCGCCCGCACGATCTCGTCAGGCTGACGCGACGTCAGATGCACGCCCCACGCCCCGAGTCTGACGGCGAGATCGATATCGCGGTGCAGCAATCCTTTCGTATCGGGAAACTGCGCGCAGGTTTCGAGAAAATGTTCGGCCAAAACGGCATAATCCGGGTTGTGAGGATCGCGGTAAAGCGCCAGATCGGGCAGATGCTTTTTCAGCGCGCCGTGAACGTTCGCGCGAAACACCGCCGGCGTCTCCGTATAGTAGCGGCGGTCGGTGATAAGATAGGAGACGAAAGAAGCGCGGTCCATCACGCCCGGTCAAGCGACTCGGCGATGCGGCGCAGCAGCCGGGTCTGTTCTCTGAGTTCCTCGGTATGGGACTTGTAGATATTGAGCCCTTCGAGCATCAGAATGCAAAACAGCGAGAAAAAGATAAAAAACAGCGTCGCCAGCAATGCAAACGGAAAGCCGAAATAGACCGTGATTTTGAAGACGAAAAAAGACCCGAGCACCAGCAGCGCCCAGGCGAAACCGACCAGGAAACTCAAAAGCATCTCGAACGTGCTGCGTTTCATGCCGGCTGCGGGACGCTTAGAGCGACTCTTCGTGAAGCGTGACGGCTCCGCCGAGGTAGACATACGTCAGGATCATGAAGATGAACGCCTGCAAAATGGCGCTAAACGCGAGCAGACCGAACGGCACGATCGGCAGCAGCCACGGCGCGAGCAGCAGCATGACCGCGAGGAACATGTCGTCACCCTTGATGTTTCCGAAAAGACGGAAGCTCAGCGAGACGATACGCGAAATGTGCGACACGATTTCGATCGGGAACATCAGGGGCGCCAGCCAGCCGACCGGACCCATGAAGTGCTTGAAATACTCGACGACACCGTTGCGGCGGATCCCTTCGAAATTGTAATAGACAAAAACGATCAGCGCCAGTGCCAGCGTGAAGTTCAGGAACGCCGACGGCGCTTCGAAGCCCGGGATGATCCCGATCAGGTTGGCGATACCGATAAAGAGCCCCAGCGTCGCGACCAGCGGCATGTAGCGTTTCGCTTTTTCGCGCCCCATGACGTCCGCGCCCATCGCGACGGTCCCCTGGAGATAGGCTTCCATCAGGTTTTGAGCGCCGCTTGGGACAACCTTGAGGTTTTTGACGGCCATTTTGGCCAGTACGATGACGATCCCCGCCGTCAGAAGCATGTGCGCCATATAGAGGTAGGCGTGATTTTCGCTGATCACACCGAAGAAAGTAAAGAGTTCACCCACGACAATTTCCTTCGTTCGAAATTAGTTGTGCAATTATAGCTGTCTGACGATTAAAAACCGCTAAGAAAAGCGCCGTTTCGGAGAAAATTCTTCGGGAACTACAACTCCAGCCGCTGAAGTGCCTTGCGGGCAGCGGCGATATCCGTTCGAATCTGCTCCGAAAGGGCCGAAAGTGAATCGAATTTCCGGTTATCGCGCAGCCGTTTGACAAAACTGACCGAAATCCGCTCGCGGCAATCCGTCTCGGTATCGAGGATATGCGTCTCGACGGCGAATGAGCCGTCCGTACTCACCCGGTGTCCTACAAACGTCACCGCGGGACGGCAGTGCGCTTCGTCGTCGATGCACGCCAGTGTGGCGTAGACCCCTTCTTTGGGCAGCAAAAAGCCGTCGGTGAGCATATTGACCGTCGGTACCAGCGCTTTTTTCCCAAGTCCCTGTCCCCTCACGGCCTTGCCCCGGATCGTATAGTGATGACCGAGAAAGCGATTCGCCCCGACGATATCGCCGATGATCAGTTTCGCCCGGATCTTGTGCGAATGCACGGAATCTCCGTCGATACGGACTTCGTCGATTACGACAACCTCGCCGTCGAAAAGATTCCGCAGGTCTTCGTGCGAATACCGGCGGTCCTTGCCGAACCGGAAATCGTAGCCGACGACGATGCGGCGCAGTTTCGGAAAACGCTCCCGGAGATAGGAAACGAAACCTTCGCCGTCGAGATCGCGGATGGTGTCGAGAGGGACGTAGACAAGCGGGAGCGTCGTGAAATGTTCACGCTCTTTTCCCGGTGTCAGGTTGGCGTAGCCGGTCTCAATGACCAACACGGCACCGTTGCCGCCGAGGGCGCCGAACAGATGCTGATGCCCCTCGTGCATCCCGTCGAAACCGCCGATGGCGACCGAGTCAATGTTTTTCAAAGCAGTAGCACTCTTCAATATTGCCTTCCTTTCCCGAAATTTCCGCACGGCGGCGAACCACCAGCGACCATCCTCTGGCCGCGCAGGCGTCTTCGAATGCCGCCTGGGCCTTCACGATCGCTTCACTGTCCGTTACCACGCCGCGCCCGTCCCGCTTCGCGTCGCGTCCCACCTCGAACTGCGGTTTGAACAGCAGTACGATCCAGTGTGCGGCCAGACGGTCCACGTCGTCGAGGATATGGTGCAGCGATATGAACGAAACATCGCTCGTGACCAGCTCGTAGCGGCGGTCGGACTCAAAACGGCGGATATCGGTTTGTTCGAAACTGCGAACCCGCGCATCGTCCCTGAGCGTCGGGTGCAGCTGATCTTTTCCGACGTCGACGGCATCGACGGACGCCGCGCCCGCTTCGAGCAGAACCTCGCAAAATCCCCCGGTACTCGCCCCGATATCGAGTACGGTCATCCCCGCAGCCGAAAACGGCAGATGGGGCAGAAACCCCTTGAGTTTCAAAGCGGCACGGCTGACATACCGGCGCCGCGGCGACACTTCCACCGGCTGTCCCGAAACGGCGAAAGCGGGTTTTTGCACCACTCTCCCCCCGACACGGACATCACCGGACTTGATCATTTCGCGCGCTTTCGAACGCGTCGGCGCCATCGCCCGTTCGACAAGATACTGATCGAGCCGCATCAAAACTGCACCTGTACTTCGAGATAGCCCGTTCCCAGCTGCATCTCGAACCGTGTCGTGTTGACATCCATCCGGAACGTATTGAAATCGTAGCCGAGATTGACCGTCACCCGCTCTGTCGGTCTGAAGCCGAATCCCGCCCCGAACAGCAGCGTCGCCGAATTGCTGCTGCGATAATGCGAACCGTGTTCCTCCCAGAAAATCTGTCCCGCGCCGAACTTTCCGAAAAAATCGAGACGGTCGTTCATCACGGGGTAATGCACAAGCGCGTCGGCAGTCAACGTATTGAACGATTCGCGGACGGACACGCCCTCGTTGTCGATACCGCCGAAATCGTTAAAGTGCGCCAACGCGAATTCGACGGAAAAATACTTGTTGATAAACGCTCCCGCGCTGAGATGGTAGCGCGTTTCGTCCGTTCCCCCGATCGACGCCAGGCGTCCGTCATCCCGGTAGTTCGCGATTCCCGTCCCCGCGGCGAGATACGGACCGGCGCGTTCGCCGCCGAGCAGAACCAGCGGCAACAACAGCCCTATCGCCCGTTTCATCGGCGCCTCCTGAGATATTTTTCGACAAAAGTTTCCGCCGGCAGCGCCCGGTCGAAGAAGTATCCCTGCATCATATCGCAGCCGAACGACCGAAGTGTTTCGTACTGTGCCGCCGTTTCGACGCCTTCGGCGATGATCTCGAGGCCGAGGCTGTGCCCCATCTTGATGATCGCGTCGGCGATGGAACGGTCATCGCCGTCTTCGACGATATCGTGCACGAGCAGCCGGTCGATCTTGAGCTTGTCGATCTTGAAGCGTTTGAGATACCCCAGCGACGAATAGCCGCTGCCGAAATCGTCCATCGCGAGCTTGACACCCGCATGTTTGAGCCGCTCGAGCTGTATCACCGTCTCTTCCGCGAACTGCATCAGATAGGTCTCGGTCAGTTCCAGCCCGATATAGTCACGCCCCAGTGCGCTGCGGTTGAGAATATGAATGAGCCGCGTAACATCCTGCTGATTGATGTGCCGCCCCGAAATATTGACCGAAATCGGAACGATCCTGTTCAGCGGATCGCTGTGCCAGCGCCGCAGATCGGCGATCACGGTTTCAAGTACATATTCGTCCAGCTGCGAAATCAGGCCGGTCTCTTCGCAAAAAGGAACGAATTCACCCGGATAGACCAGTCCGCGCTCCGGATGACGCCACCGTACGAGTGCCTCGGCACAGCAGAACGTCCGGTTTTCCCCCGTGACGATCGGCTGATAGTAGACCTCGAACTCCCCGCGGTTGAGTGCCGTATGAAGCTCCTTTTCCAGGACAAGGCTCTTGAGCGTGTGTTCGCTCATCTGCGGCGCGTAAAAGCGGATATGCTCCGGGCTCTGCTTGGCCTGGTACATCGCCGTATCGGCATGTTTGAGCAGTGTCTGGCCGTCCGTCCCGTCATCGGGAAATATCGCGATTCCGATGCTGCCGTAGATCACAAAACTGTGTTTCTCGAATTCGAACGGTTTTTTCAGCAAGCTGAGAATAAATTCGGCCTTTTCGAAAATACGTTCCCTGTTGTCGACGTCTTCGAGCAAAATCACGAACTCGTCCCCGCCGAAACGGGCGATGGTGTCGGCTTTTCGCAGCGCATGCTTGAGCCGTCTTCCCACCTCGATCAGCAGCTGATCGCCTGCGGCGTGTCCGAAGGTGTCGTTGAGATATTTGAACCGGTCGAGGTCCAGAAACAGCACGGCGGCACTTAGCGGCATCCGTTCGGAACGGTCGATGATATGGCCGATACGTTCCATCAGCAGGTCACGGTTCGCCAGCCCGGTCAGCGTATCGTGAAAGGCCATATAGGCCATCTTCTGCTGCGATATCTTGAGTTCGTTGATATCGGATATGACATATAAGAACCCGTCCGTCTTCCCGTCGTCGGACTTGAGCTTCGAGACACTGACCCACTCGAACGACGGCTCGCCGTCGGCACGGACGATCCTCATCTCCCCGCGCCAAAACCCTTTTTCGCGAATCGCCCTGACGATGTCGCGCCGCAACGCCGTCCTCTCCTCGCTGTCGACCATGAAGACCGGAAGCTTCCCTTTGACCGCCGCCTCGGAATAGCCCGTGATCGCCTCGAACGCCGGATTGATCTCCACAATTCGGTTGTTCCGGTCCGTGATAACGATTCCTTCACTGACATTTTCGAAGACTTTCGCCAGAAGATAGACCCGTTTTTGCTGGCGAGCGATCTTTTCGCGATGGTGTTCGCGTTTGAGGACAATGCCCGCGATCCGCGCGCCGACAGAGAGCAGCATCTTCTCAAACGGCGACGGCTTGCGCTCGACGAACGAAGAGAGCGCAAACGTACCGACGAGTTTGCCGTCGACGTGAACCGGCATCGACCAGCAGGCTTTGAGACCGAAGCGTTCCGCCACTTCGAGGTTCCCTGCCCACCGCCCATCCTCGGGGATACAGTACACATACTGCGGAGCGTCATGCCAGATCACATTGGCGCAGGAGCCGTTTTCCGGTCCGGGGACCAACGCTTCGAACGCTTCGCGGGCTTCTTCGCTGAGCGAAGGGGCGGCCAGCAGATGCAGCCGTCCTTCCCGCTCGTCATAGGCCATGATCGATGCGACGGCACCGGGGACCAGCTTTTCCTGCAACAAGCAGAGGCGGTCGAGAATATCCCCCTGCGCCGCATCGCTGCCCATCATCTCGAGAATGCTGTTTTGCATTTCGAACAGTTCGGTATAATTCTCGGCGCCCGCCGGCGTCTTCTGTATCGGCATACTCATACCGCTATTGTAGCATCCGCTTCATCTCATCTTCCGTAAGCGTCGCCACCCCGAGCGAAACGGCTTTGTCGTATTTGCTGCCGGCCTCCTCGCCGTAGATGACGAAATCAGTCTTTTTCGATACCGACCCCGAGACCTTCGCGCCGAGGGGCTCGATTTCTGCCTCGATCACGCTTCCCGGCCCGCTCTTCGTTCGCGTCAGTACGGCGGCCTTTCCCTCAAACGGACCTTCTTTCACTTCCGCTTTCGGTTCGGGTGCTTTGGGCTTCACCGTCTCCATCAGTGCCGTAATCTGTTCGCGGTTGACCCGCACAAATTCCAGCACCGACGCCGCCATCTCGCTGCCGAAACCGTCGATGGCGAGCAGTGCTTCTTCGGTCGCGTCGATGAAGCCGAGTCCGAAATGTTCGCACAGCTGTTTCGACGCGACCTCCCCGATATGCTCGATCCCCAGCCCGTTGACGAAACGCCAGCACTCGGTGCCCTTGCTCTTTTCGATCGCTTCAAGCAGGTTGCGGCTCTTTTTCTCTTTGAAGCCCTCGAGTTTCATCAGGTCTTCGAAACGCAGCCGGTAAAGGTCGATCACGCTGCGGACCAGCCCCGCTTTGTAAAGCGTCTCGACGATCCTTTCGCCCAGACCGTCGATGTTGAGGCACTGCTTGGAGGCGTAGTAGATGATAGCGTTGACGACCCGTGCCTCGCACGAGAGGTTCTGGCACTTGATCAGCGCTCCTTCGTCGAGCAGTTCGCTGCCGCAGACCGGGCAGTGTGTCGGACGCGCTACGCGCGTTTCGCTTCCGTCACGCCGCTGCGGGATCGATTTGACGATCTTGGGGATGACGTCGCCGCTGCGCAGGATGATGACGTGATCGCCGATGCGGATATCCTTGCGTTCGATCTCGTCGAAATTGTGCAGCGTCGCCCGCTCGACGGTCACGCCTTCGATCTCGACCGGCTCCAGCACGGCCACCGGCGTGACGACCCCCGTGCGCCCCACCTGCAATATGATGTCGCGGACCTTCGTCATCTTCTCGACGGCGGGAAATTTGTACGCGACCGCCCAGCGGGGGAACTTGACGGTATAGCCCAGGATCTCCTGCAGCGCGATCTCGTCGACCTTGACGACCATCCCGTCGAGCATCATCGCGTAACCGTCGCGCTCGGCCTTCATCTGTTCATACATCGCTTCGATCCCCTCGAATCCGTCGACGACGCGGCGCAGCGGCGGGGCTTTAAAGCCCAGGGAGTAGATCCGCGCCATCATGTCGCTCAACCGCGGAGTCGTCAGCGAATTGACGCCGATACCGTAAGGCAGAAAGACCAGGTTGCGGGCCGCGGTGATCCGCGGATCGAGCTGGCGCAGCGATCCGGCCGCCGCGTTGCGCGGGTTGGCGAAGAGCGGTTCGCCGGCGCGTTCGCGTTCGGCGTTGATGCGGTCGAATTCCTCCTTGAACAGTACCACTTCGCCGCGGATTTCGATAAGGCTCTCTTCGTCGATGACGAGCGGAACGGAGCGGATGGTCCGGGCGTTTTGCGTCACGTCTTCTCCGATCACACCGTCGCCGCGGGTTATGGCCTGTCTGAGTTTCCCGTGCTCATAGATCAGGTTGAGGCTCGCGCCGTCGTACTTGGGTTCGCAGTAATAATGCGCCCGCTGCCCGTCAAGCCCCTTCTCCACCCGTTCGATCCATTTTCGCAGTTCGTCTTCGTCGAAGATGTCTTCAAGGCTCCACATGCGCGAAAGGTGCTTCGCCTTTTCGAACGCATCGAGCGGCCGGTCGCCGACACGCTGCGTCGGAGAGTCCGGACGGATCTTCTGCGGATGTTCGCGTTCGAAAGCGAGGACTTCATGATAGAGTCTGTCATACTCTTCGTCACTGGCGATGGGATCGTCGAGGACATAATAGTGATAGGCGTATTTGTTCAGCAGATCGACGTTTCGGAGGTAGGCTTCTTCACTCATCTGGGCTGTCTTTTTTTGATGCGATTATATCGAAACTCCGAGCGGAGGAATCTGTGGGGTGCCTGCAGTACCGTTAACGGCGACATTTACCCGGCCTGCATAACCGCATTTCGTCTTCACATCGCAATGCCTGACTCTGATTCCGTTCACGTACAATGTCAAGCCGTTTCTTTTTCAGCATCATCAACTCTCCGATAGCAGGACGTTTTGTCCTTTTATCAGGATTTTTGCCTAATAGCAGGACATTTTGTCTTGCTATCAAATTATAAAGGACATTTATTCTGCATGATTCTTAAGGTATAGAGTGTAATAATGTTAAAAATATTGCAACCTGCGGGATTCGTGGCCTCATATTCTGATAGCAGGACATTATTGATGTCCTGCTATCAGGGTACATACGGGCTAAAGTGCATACAATGGGTAATCAATAAGTAGTTGCTCGTTTCCGCGTTGCGAAAACGAGCAACGCCCGCGCTGATCCCTGAACGGGCCACCGGATCGATTGCCGGTCTCCGCTGCGCTACGACCAACAATCGCCCGGAGTCCCACGCCCAGCCATACTCCAGAAAACCCTCCTGGTCCTCTGGAATCCGTCTGGCCGGGGCTCAACGCGGGCGTTATACTCATAAAACAAGATATGTTATAATTCAGACAAAAAGGAAGTATGATATGGTTGCCGTAAAACAAGAAGCCCAAAAAATAATTCAAAATCTTCCTGATGACTGCACTTACGAAGATATACAATATCATCTCTATGTTGTTGAAAAAATCAAAAATGGTATGAGC
>JALWNV010000354.1 GCA_027083665.1 Helicobacteraceae bacterium | reverse complement strand
TTCACGCAGATAGCGGATGAAATAATCGAAATTCTGCAGTTTTTTATGGGTGGCGGCATCGAGCCCGCAAAAGGGTTGGTCATTTTCTTTGATTTTGTTATGCCACCCCGAAATCACTCTTTCCCACGGGTTGCGGACAAAGGCGAATTTGAAGTACTCCCGATAGCTGTTTGTGGGATAATAGACACGGTAGGGATGCTGAAGTTCCAGCGGGACGTTCTGGGATAGCAAATGGGTGTAGATGGTACGTGTCGCCACCTTCGCCACGCGAAACCAGATGAATTTTTTGGTGTGGCTGACGGTCAGATTGTACGGGGAGGCAGACGGTATGATGGGCAATCCGGCGATTTTCCCGTAAAGCTTCTGCATCATTTTGCTCTTTAAAGTCAGGTGTGACGGATGTTGCGGAGAAGTTCTCATTGTGTTGTCTCGAATATACCGGATCCCTCTTGTCGGTGAAATGTTCGGCGATGATTATATCATCAGATCGATGTATTGATCGGATGTCGCAGGTTTTCAGGGGCCTATAGGCCAATTGCCAGTAGTTTCTGTTTATAATATACGGATCAATTATGGGGTTTATAGAGGTGCCTTGCAGAATGGGAGCGGAATGAAGAAGAAAACGATGACGGTTCCTCTTTTGTCTGTCATCGTCCCTTTTTACAATGTTGAACAGTATTGGCAGAGGTGCCTTGCCTCATTGTCGGATCAGCCGTATGATAGGCGGGTGGAATATATTCTTGTCGACGACGGTTCCACGGACGGTTCGGCGTCGATCGCGCAAAGGTACTGTCTTGAGCGTCCGGAACAGTTCAGAATCATCCATCAGGAAAACCGCGGCTCGGGCGCGGCACGGAACGCCGCGCTTCGTCAGGCAAAGGGCCGATATGTCGGTTTTGCCGATGCTGACGACTGGATCGAGCCCGGTATGTTCACGCGGATGCTCGATACGGCGCTGCACCGGAATGCGGATGTCGTTCTTTGCGATGTTTACAAAGTGTCCGTGTCCGGCAGAAAACGGCGGATCTCTTATATGCATACGGGTGAAGGGGGCGTCGATCCGGCCGCCGATAAAACGTTTGTGTTCGCCAGCGGGTTCAGTCCGTGGAACAAGTTGATCGACAAAACGCTTTTTCTGCACAACGATCTGTTTTTCGCCGAGGGCATTTTGCACCAGGACCTGGCGGTGCTTCCGGCCGTGCTCTCCCGAAGCGGCAAGATCGTCAATGTTTCCGAACCGCTTTACAATCATGTTGTCCGGCCGGGTTCGAGTGTCCGTTTGTGGAGCGACAAAGTCTATGATATTTTCAAGGCGCTGGACCGTTTGAAAGCCGTATTGCCGTCGCGGTACGACGACGAGATGGAGTATCTGACGATCAGGGAGCTTTTTTATCATGTCCTTCCGGAACATTATCGCCCCGACGCATCTTTCCGGCGGTTTTTTGAAGCAGCCGTCTCCCGTTTCCTGGCCGATTATCCGTTGTGGCAAGACAATCCGTATGTACGCGAAAGCGGACTGCCGCACCGCCTGTACCTGCAGCTGATTTCGGGGAACCGGGTATGGCCGGTCGCTCTGGCGTCGCGCTATAAACGGCTAAGGGAGAGGCGGTAAGGGATGGCGGGCAAGTTGAGGGCATCGAAACAAAACCGGATTCCGAAAACACTGCATTACTGCTGGTTCGGGCCGAACGAAATGTCCGAATTGCACAAAGCGTGTCTGCGAAGCTGGCGGACCGAAATGCCGGAGTACAGTGTGATAAAATGGGATGAAACGAACGCCCCGATGCGGCACCCTTTTGTCGCTTACCATCACGCGAAAGGAAACTGGGCGTATGTATCGGATTTTGTCCGGCTGTATGCCTTGTACGAACACGGGGGGATCTATCTCGATACGGATGTCGAAGCGATCCGTCCGTTCGATACGCTGTTGCGGTACAGGCTGTTTGCCGCCTACGAGAGTGAAAACAGGATCAACAGTGCCGTTTTCG
>JALWNV010000353.1 GCA_027083665.1 Helicobacteraceae bacterium | reverse complement strand
CACGAAATTGTGTTCGCTCGGATCCTCCGAGAGCTGTTCGTAAACTGCCGCGATGGCGTCATTTTTGCTTTTGAGCATCATATCGCGGCGCCACAGTTCGTAGATCTCCTCGCTGTTTTGCGAGATGGAATCGACCATGACGGCGTAGCTTTGCGAGTGCAGCGCCTCTTCGAACGACTGGCGCACGAGAATGAGGTTGACCTCCGGCGCGGTCACGTACGGATTGATATTGTCGATCAGATTATTCGTCTGAAGCGAATCCATGAAAATCAGCTGCGAAAGCGCCTTATCATAGGCCGTTTTCTCGGCTTCGGTCAGGATCTTGTAGTCGTTGGCGTCTCGGGTCATATCGACCTCTTTGGGGAACCAGGTGTTGTTGAGCATCATCTCCCACAGGTTGTAGGCCCATTGATACTTGATGTCGTTGAGCTCGAAAATACCGGTCGGATTTCCGCCGAAGATACGACGGTCGTTGACATGTTCATTCGAATCGGGATTATAGATCTGTTTGCGATGTAAACTCACGCCTTTGCCCCTTGTGGAAATAGTAGGCGATTATCTCGAAAAAGCGATTAAAAAATGATGAGGGAAGACGAAGAAAACAACGCGTTAATATTGCCGGTTCCGGAGGACGTCAAGCGTGCTTCCGTTGCGGCAGGCTTGTGCTATTTGTTCGCGCGTCCGGCGCGTTTGCGTTCCGTCTCGCTCAGCAGGCGCTTGCGGATCCGTACATGCTTCGGCGTGACTTCGAGCAGTTCGTCATCCTCGATCCACTCGAGCGCCTTTTCGAGGTTCATATCCCGCGGCGGTACGAGCTTGATCGCTTCGTCAGCCCCGGAAGAGCGGACGTTTGACTGTGCCTTTCCTTTGATCGGATTGACGGCAAGATCGTTGCTGCGGCTGTGTTCGCCGATGATCATCCCCTCGTAGACTTTGTCCTGCGGTTTGATGAAAAGTGCCCCGCGGTCTTGGAGGTTGAAGAGCGAATACGCCATCGCCGTACCGTTTTCCGTCGAAATCAGCGCACCGTACTGACGGCTCTCGACACTGCCGGAATAAGGGCGGAATTCGAGGAACGAGTGGTTCATGACACCCTCCCCTTTCGTATCGGTCAGGAACTGTCCGCGGAAACCGATCAGACCCCGCGCGGGAATCTCGAACTCAATACGGGTGTAGCCCTCGCCCATCGGTACCATCGACTTCATCTCGGCCTTGCGCTTGCCCAGACGCTCGATAATCGTTCCGGTAAAATCGTCGGGCGTATCGATGACGAGATGCTCGAACGGTTCGCATTTGACCCCCTCGATCTCCTTGACGATAACCTCCGGGCGGCTGATACCGAATTCGAAATCCTCGCGGCGCATATTTTCGGCCAGAACGGTAATCTGAAGCTCGCCGCGTCCGGAAACCTTGAACTTCCCTTCGCCGATCGTCTCGAGCTTCATCGCGACGTTGGTCTGCATCTCCTGCTCGAGACGGTCTTTGATCTTGTTCGACGTCACGTGTTTGCCTTCCGTTCCCGCCAGCGGCGAGTCGTTGACCGAGAAAACAACCGAGAGTGTCGGCTCTTCGATGTGCATCGGATCGAGCGGCATCGGGTTGGCCGGATCGACGACGGAATCGCCCACATCGACCGTCTCGAAACCGGCGAACGCGATGATGTCACCCGCTTCGGCTTCGTCGATCTCCATGCGGTTGAGACCGTGAAACCCGATCAGTTTCGTCAGGCGTCCTTTGACCATCTCCCCGTCGGCCTTCGCCAGCATGACATTGTCGCCTTTTCTCAGCGTTCCGTTGAAGATACGCGCAATCCCGATCTTACCGACATAATTGTCGTAATCAAGCGTAAATACCTGCGCCTGCGCCGGATTGGCCGCGTCCCCTTCGGGCTGCGGGATTTCGTTGACAATCGTTTCAAACAGGCATTCAAAGTTGCCGTCGGGATCGCTCATGTCCATCTTCGCGATTCCGTCGCGCGCCGCGGCGTAGAC
>JALWNV010000352.1 GCA_027083665.1 Helicobacteraceae bacterium | reverse complement strand
AAGAAACCGAACCGAAAAGAAGAAAGAGCAATACCGCTGCCGCTACGCCGGTTTCGTTTAGGCAGGAAAGTCATTGATCTTCCGTTTTTCTACCACTTTATAATTTTTTAATGATGACACGTCATCCTTCGTCTATCGTCTATCGTCTATCGTCTATCGTCTATCGTCTATCGTCTATCGTCTATTATGCTATGATTCCCAAAAAAATCAAGGAGATAAACGATGTTGGAAGTCGGAACGAAAGCGCCGGATTTCTGTCTGCAAAACCAGGATGAGGTGGAGATCTGTCTGCGTGATCTCAGAGGAAAATGGGTCGTGCTTTATTTCTACCCCAAAGACAACACCCCCGGATGTACGACCGAAGCGCGTGATTTTACCGAGCATCTGCCCGATTTTGAAGGGCTCGATGCCGTCGTACTCGGCGTCAGTGCCGATTCGCCGAAAACCCACCGCAATTTTATTGCCAAACATGATTTGAAAATTACGCTGCTGAGCGATCCGGATCACGAGATGATGGAAAACTACGGCGTATGGCGTCTGAAAAAAAATTACGGCAAAGAATACATGGGCATCGTCCGTTCGACGTATATCATCGACCCCGAGGGGAAAGTGGCGGCGGTATGGGACAACGTCAAAGTGCGCCAGAAACGTTCAAAGAACAAGGTCAAATATGAGGTTGTCCATGTCGAAGAGGTGAAAAAGAGACTCGAAGAGCTGCAAAACGGTTGACAAAGCTTTGAGGCTTTGTCACCATTCACTCCCCCGCCTTCCGGCTCAGTAGCGGTAGCGCAGATAGAAGCGGATGTCCTGAGCCGTATCGACAACTTGCGAGGCGATGTTCACCATTCCTCCCTGGCCGTTTGGAACCATCATGGTATCGCTGATTTTCATCGGTGTACCGGTGGCGTTGCCGAAGAAACCGTTCGAACCGCTGTAGTCGTAGTCGATATATGTGTAACGGATCTGGAAACTGAAGACATCCTCGATGAAATAGTCGGTATAGTACAGCTCGTAGGCGCTGCCCCGTGCCGCGAGTTTCGAGCCGATATCGGTGTCCTCGCCGTAGGTGATCGAACGCCAGTATTTGTCGCCGTGGTTGTATTCCAGGCCGAAGCGTCCGGCTTCGCTGAAGCCGCTCGGCGTCTGAAGACCGACCCAGTACGACGAACCGGTTTTGCTTTCGGTCGAGCCCAGCATTCCGCAGCCGCTGCTGTTGGGATTGGTGAAGCTCCACGCGCCGCTGACGAAGAAGATCGTGTCGTCGAGGAAATCGCTGATTTCGTCTCCGATACCGTTGATCATGAAGTTGGCGGTCAGCGCCTGCATGGAGCCGACATTGACGAAGCCTGTCGGATTCATGGGATTGTCGATATCGATCAGGTTGTTGGCGTAGTAGTATTGCGTTCCGATCGAGTATTGTCCGTCGTCGTACGGTACGAAGATCAATCCGGCGAGATCGATATTGTTGCTGTTCGGATTGGAAGCGTAAGGGGCGGAGGTAAACCTTCCGTTCGCACTGGTGGCGCCGCGGCCCGCGCAGAACTTGACGTACATACCGTCCACACCGGTCAGGTCTTCAAACCCGAACCGGGCGCTTGCCCCGTCGAATTCGACGTTGATATTGTGGCCCATCGGGGAAGCGGGGGTATCGTCGTCACGCAGGTTGACGAGGTGACCGTTGGTCGACGGACGCCGCCCGACACTGAACGTCCACGGGATATCCGCACCGAAGAGTTCGTCGTAGCGCAGAAGGAAATAGGCCGAGCGGATACGAACCTCGCCGTCATACGGGTTTTCATTGACGATCCAGTCGAAATCTTCGAACATGGGATTGGTCTGGCCGAAACGTGCACCGTAGGCTTTGTTGTAGGCCAGTTGTCCGGTGAAGCTGATGTTCTCCGTCGCTTTCCAGTCCATATTGATCCAAAGACGGTTGGTCAGGAATGCGTCGTTGTTGCGTGTATCTTCGCCGTTTTGATCTTTGCCCGCCATCTTGT
>JALWNV010000351.1 GCA_027083665.1 Helicobacteraceae bacterium | reverse complement strand
CGGCAGCGGGCCACACGCTACAGCCTGCTCGTCGTCATTTTGCTTTTCGGGCTCTTTCTCGAAGCCTATATGCACAACTTCAACCTTGTCTACATCACCCTCTTTTTCGTCTTCGCCGCCGCGTTCGCCGCCGGGCCGCTCGGTGTGATGAATCTCGGAAAGATCGAAACGGCATTTCAAGGCTGCTCGCGGCTGTTCGCCCGCCGCGAAGGGTACTGCCGTTTCGAGATCGTCAATACCGGCGATTCGCCTGCGTGGGGGCTCGAACTGCGATCCGCGGACGCGTTTGCGGAGCTTCCCGCCGTCATGCCCCGTACCCCGCTGCGTGCCGCGCTGGCGCTGACGCCCAAACGCCGCGGGAGGATGACGCTTTCGGACTGCCGGATCGAGAGCCTCTTTCCGCTCGCGACCGTGCGGTTCGTCCTGCCGGTGAAAGCCTCCTGCGAAACAATCGTCTACCCTGAACCCAAAGGCGAACCTCTGCACAGCTTCTTGCTGCGCGAACGCGCCCCGTTCGGCGACGAGACGGATTTCGACGGGCTGGCGCGCTACAGCGGAAGCGAAAACGCGTCGCGTATCCACTGGCCCTCCGTCGCCAAAGGAGAGATCAGCGTCAAAACCTTCGAACACGAAACCCGAAGCGACACCCTGCGATTCGACTTCTACCGGTGCGGTCCCGACGACGAAACGCGCCTCTCGCAGCTGACGCTGTGGGTCCTCGAATGCGAAGAGGCCAAAGTGCCGTTTTCGGTAATCATGCCCGGCAGAACACTGCACTACCCCAAGGAGGAGATCGATGCCGTTCTCACGTATCTCGCGCTTTACTGATCCCTCCGATCCCCTGCACCTGCTCGATACCGCTTACCTCGTCACCGTATTGCCGCTGCTGCTGATCGTGAAAGCACCGATGCTGGCATTTCTCGTTCTCGTCATTGCGCTGCTGCTGATACGGAAAAAACCGACCGTGCTGACGCTCGCGGGCGTGGCCCTGGCCGGAGCCGCCGCCATCTTCTTTTCACTCTACGGCGCTTTCAACTTCACCGGGCTATCGCGGCTGAAACTCTTCGTCGAACTGATGGCCTACCTGCTGCTGCTCGCCGTTTCCCTGCAGCGGCTCACCCGGAAGATCAATTTCTACCTGCTCATCTCCCCCGCACTGCTGCTTGCGCTTTCGCTCTTCTTTTTCGATTCGGCCGTCATGCTGGGCTATGTCGTTTTCGAGATCTTCATCCTGCTGTGGTTGATCCTCACGGTCCGCATGCGTACCACTGCGGCACAGAGTCTGAAAACGGCGGGGATGCTTTTTGCACTCTCGCTGCCGTGGGTCGTCGTGCTGTTCATCTTCTTCCCCCGCATCTCTTTCGAGCACGCTTCGTACGGGTTTCGCACCGACGAGCTGCGCCGGATGGGGCATGACGGGCTGATGCACCTTGACAGCGGCGCCCTGCTGGTCCCCTCGGAACGTATCGTGATGGAGGTGGGTTTTCACTACAGCAATATTCCGCCCGACAGTAAACTCTATTTTCGCGGCAGCGTCTTGTATATCGACAAAAAAGACCATTGGGAACCTCTGAGCGCCTCCGTCAAACGCCGGTTCGAACCGCGGCAAAACGCCCAAAAAGGAATGCTCGAAGATGAACGCGACGTCATCGCCTACAAAGTCTCTCTCTATCCCACCTACAAAAAGTGGCTCTATCTGCTCGACCTGCCTATCGAGGCTCCGACCGGTGCAAAGATTGATGCCGACTTCCAGACGACGCTTCCCGAAGCGATCACCGAGCCGCAGTATTACGATGCCGGTTCAGCCCTCACCTACCGCTACGGCAAAGCAACGGAAAAAACAGTACTGCGCTACGCCCTCGAAGCCAATGCAAGCGCCGATCCCATGACCTATGAAGCCGCCCGGATTCTCAGGGAAACCTACCCCGAACCCGCCCGGCGGCTGCAGGCGCTGTGGCACTTTTTTGCCGACGACAATCTCACCTATTCGCTGCGTCCCGGTCC
>JALWNV010000350.1 GCA_027083665.1 Helicobacteraceae bacterium | reverse complement strand
TTCACCGCTTTATCGCAATAAATGTCGCAAAATTCCCCCACCGGAAAATCGTCTCGCAATGGGCGAATCCGCACCGCTTCACCATCTCGCGGTTCTCCTGCTCTGTATAGGGGATGAGCACATTCTCGAGCGCCTCGCGCTTTTGCATAATCTCGTACTCGCTGTAGCCCTGCTGCTTCTTGAAATCGTAATAGCTGTCGATCATCAGCTTGTTCAGACGTTTGTCCTCGCTGACGACCTTTTCACTGAAGATAAAGGCTCCGCCGGGTTTCAGGGCATCGAAAAGCGCTTTGATCAGGGTCTCCCGTACAAGAGGGCGGATGAACTGCAGAGTGTAGTTCGCAATGACGACATCGCACGGGCGATATTGATATGACATAATATCAGCCTCCTCCAGCCGGATGGAAGATCCGAATACCTGCAATTTCCGCTGCGCCTGTTCCAGCATCGAGGCGGAGTTGTCGATCCCGATCAACTCGGCCGGCATCTCAAGTCCGCGTTCGATATCGAGCAAAGTACTTGCCGTCGAACATCCGAGATCGTACAGACGGCCGCCTTCTTTCAGGTATGCCTTTGCGTAGCGTTTCGTCAGCGCCATCGCTTCGTCGTAAAACGGCACGGAGCGCTTGAGCATATCATCGAAAACCGCAGCGATCTGCTCATCGAACTCGAACTGTTTCTCGATCGGTTTGGAAAAAACCTTGTCGTGCATCACCCTTCCTTCCGCGAAGCACACGCCACACACCGTGTCGCTTCGGGCATGATCCTGAGCCGGCCGAAAGGGATCGCTTCTTCGCACACCTCGCACACGCCGTATGATTCATGATCGATCCGTGTCAATGCGTACTTCAGACGATTGAGTCGGATACGTGCTTCGGAGAGTGCGTGCCCGTTCACCTGCTGCTCACCCATCGCCTCGAGCCGTGTCAGACGTCCGAGCGAACAGTCCGGCTCGATCGGAGCGCTCCGCGCCTCGAGTGCGGCGATCTCGTCGATCGTCTGTCTGATCGACACATCAATATGTTCCCGGAGCTCTTTTCGCTGCCGCGGCGTCATTCATCCGCATCCAAACGAACGACTTCAGCGACATCGAGACCGAAGCCGGCCAGACCGACGAATTCCGGGGCGTTGCCGTCGGTAATGAGCCGCATATGCCGTACGCCGAGGGTTTTAAGGATCTGTGCCCCGATGCCGTACTCTTTCATATTGCCCTTGACGGTTCCGGGGTTGTTGATGAAGACCAGCACCCCGCTGTTTTGCTTGAGAAACTCGATACTGTCGACGAGCCGGGTGTATTTGTGCTGATTGAGCAGCAGGTCGATATCGGGGATGACGTTGTGTACCTTGACATAGGCGGTTTCATGGACCTTGTAAAACACGACGGCCGTATGGACATTGCCCTCGTGGTCTTCGAAATCGTACCGGGTCGTTTTGACGCCGAAAAATTCGATCTCCTCTTCATTGACGGCACGAACGAGCATCTCGTTGGCCAGACGGTACTCGACAATATCGGAGATATAGACGGTCTGCAGGCCGTGTTCTTCGGCGAAACGGTCGAGATCGTCGCGACGCATCATCGTTCCGTCTTCTTTCATCACCTCGCAGATAACCGCCGATTCGCTCAATCCCGCCAGACGGCACAGATCGACCGAACCTTCGGTATGGCCGGTACGCACCAGCGTCCCGCCCTCTTTTGCGATGAGCGGAAAGATATGCCCCGGGCGCACCAGCTGTTCGGGACGGCTGAGCGGATCGGCCAGGATACGGATCGTCAGATCCCGCTCCGCGGCTGAGATCCCTGTTGTTGCTTCGGCCGCATCGACAGAAACGGTAAAAGCGGTTTCGTGCGCGGAGGTATTCGAAGAGACCATCGGCGCCAGGTCCAGACGTTTGGCCGTTTCGTCGGTGAGCGCCACACAGATCAGCCCTTTCGCATGCGTCGCCATGAAGTTGACATGCTCCGGTGTCGAAAAGACCGAGGCATAGACGAGGTCGCCTTCGTTT
>JALWNV010000349.1 GCA_027083665.1 Helicobacteraceae bacterium | reverse complement strand
GCTGTGCACAGCCCCAAGTGGCCGATCCGTTCGAAAGGGGCGAATATCACGCCGCCGCCGTCGCGGCGATGAGGGCGAAAAACCCCGACAGCGATCTCGACGAGGCCAACCTGTTGCCGACGCTGGAGGCGGGGAACAACTTTCTGTATGCGAAAGAACCCGGACAGAGCCTTCGGATGCTCGACGAGGCCGAGCGTATCATCAAGTATCACAACGAAGAGATTCTGCTGGGATCGACGGGCGATCTGATTGCGAAACTGATGATCAACGACGCGGCGATCGACTATCATGCCACGGTGACCGATGCCGTCATGGTCAACACCTACAAGGCGCTCGATTATATGCTCGAGGGCAAAATGGATGAAGCGCGTGTTGAACTCAACCGCGCGGTGGACCGGCAGCGCCGGGCGAAAGAGTTCTACGCCGAACTGATCCAAAAGCAAAAAGAGGCGATTGCGGCGAAAGAGCGAAGTACGGCCGGCCTTGATGTCGAAAAGAATGCGCAGAATCCCGCGATCGAGCGAATGCTGCGGTCGAAATACCCGCAGCTGTACGCCTTTGAGGCCTATCCGGACTTTATCAATCCGTTTACGACCTATCTGGCGGGGATCTTCGCCCTGAGCGAACGCGAATACGGCAAAGCCTATTCGTTGCTCAAAGAGGCCGCGGGAATGGTGCCGGACAATCCGACCGTCGCCGAAGATTTCAAAATGGCCGCGGACGCATTGAACGGTCATCCGGTCCGCACACGCCATGTCTGGATCATCTACGAAAACGGTCTGGCACCGAAAAAGGAGGAACTGCGTATCAATATCCCTCTTTATCTCGTTTCCAACGACGTGATCTACAGCGGGATCGCGTTGCCGAAGATGGTACCGAGAAAACGGGCGACGCAGACGCTGAGTGTCGAATACGACGGCGGGAAGAGGATCGAGACACAGCCGCTGGCGGATATGGACCGTGTGATTATGACGGAGTTCCGGTACAAATATCCCGATATCGTGACGCGGGCGGTCTTTTCGGCACTGCTCAAGACCTATATGCAGTACGAGATGAACAAGCAAGACAGTCTGCTCGGTCTTGCGGCATCGATCTACCAGATGGCGACGACACAGGCCGATACGCGGGTTTGGAGCTCGCTGCCCAAGGAGTTTCAGGTGGCGAGGATTCCGATGCCCGCCGACCGCCGCGTCGTTTTGCATGCCGGTCCGCATCGGCTCGAAACGACAATCGACCCTAATGCAAAAAATGCTATCATCTATGTCAGATTGCCGGTCGCGACGGCCAAACCGGCGTTTGCCGTGATCAATTTCAAATAAAGGAGTGCCGGATGTTCAAATCATTGGCGGTAGCGCTTTTGATCGCACTGCTGGCGGGGGGATGTGCCTCTTCCTCGCCGAAGCCCAAGGGCGGGTCCGTCGTCAACGTCGTCGAACCCGCCTGCGGCAACAGCGATATCGTGATCAAGGAGGTCCGAGGCAAACGGCGAAAAGACGGCTTTATGGTCGTGCAGGTGCAGGGCGAGAATACGTCGGGCGAATACCGGCGGCTTGAGTACAAGATCCTGTGGTTCGATAAAAACGGCTTTCAGATCGATACGATTTTGTCCAACTGGACCGTTGTCCCCGCCTATGCGAACCAGCCGTTCTCGATCCGTACGGTTTCTCCGTCGCCCAAAGCGAGGAAGTTCCGAATTTATATCCGAAATGAAAAGGAGGTCGTATGCGACAAACAAGAAGATGGAGTCTGATCGGTCTGCTGGCCGCGGCACTGACGGTGTCGGGCTGTGCGCCGAAAACGGAAAATATCGATATTCATAACGATAAAGATGCCGAGGCGGTGATGGGGCTCGATTACCGCGATTTCCAAAATGCCGCCGAAGATCTGGTACGTTCGATGATTGCGTCGGGGGCGCTGAGCAAGCCCGGCGGCGGACGGTATGTCCTGGCGGTTTCGACGATCAAAAACGATACGATGCAGCATATCGATACCGACCAGCTGACCAAAAAGATCCGGGTCGCGCTGCTTAAAAGCGGCAAAGTCGTCGTCACGACGGCCGTCGGTGCGGAGGGGCCGGAGGATGTGATGGCGATGAAGACACGGCAGGAACTCCGGGGCAATGAAGAATTCAATCAAAGAACCGTGGCAAAAAAAGGTCAGATGATCGCGCCCGATCTGAGCCTTTCGGGCAAGATTATTCAGCGCAATATCACTATCGACCGGAGCCGCCAGCAGGTTGAGTACTATTTCCAGATGACGCTGACGGACATCAACACCGGTCTGGCGACATGGGAAGACGAAGTCGTGATCGGAAAGCGCGGCAGCAACAAATCGGTGGCCTGGTAAGCGCCGGTTCGCGAAACAGCCGGATACGCCGGATTTTCGCTCAACCGGAGGTTGAACAGGTCCGGATCACTCCTCTTCTCTGAAGAGGCTCCCTTCGCCAGAAGGGGTGCCGTCTTCGCTTTTGGCGCGGTAAAAGAGTTCGTCTTCCGAACGTTTTTGCAAGACGATATCGAGACGGTCCTCGCAGACATCCGCCCCGTAGGTCAACCCCAGAACGAATTCTGCGCGCCGGGCGCTTTTTTCTTGTACGATGAGGTCCCCTCCGCACGCTTCGAGCGGAAAATCGATCGAAACCTGCCCGTTGTCCTCGATGGTGATGGAGACCTCGCTGCTTCCGCCGTCGGGACGCATAATATATCCGCTCCATTTGCCGTAAAAGCCGCGGCGCCGTTTCTTTTGAACGGGCGGTTTCGGCTTGAAACGATCCGTGATCTCGGTTGTTTCGATCACGTCGGAGTGCTCCAGAAATGCCGGGATATACTTGACCGATCCGGAGATGGTGAAGGTGGAGGTGTCCACGTCGAAATCCATTTTTTCGATGTCGACACCCGTGGCGAGTTTACGGGCTTTTGCGGGGCCTTCGTAGCGAAGCGAGGGTTTGACCTTCGAGAGCGCTTCGACGATGAACGCATCTTCCGCCATCGCCTTGAGCTGTTTGAGCGGCACGTCGGGATCGGTGTACTTGAAATCGTTCAGCGTTATCGTTTGCGGGGTGGTGGCGGCGATATCCTCATCCGTCGCATATGCTTCGATCGTACACTGGATATCGCCGAGGTTTTTCCCGTTGGAAAACTTCGGATTGCCGCGGACATGGATGACGCCGCCGGAACGTTCCCGGACGAATTCATCCACGATCTTTCCGTTGGCCATGACGGTTTCAGAAAGAAGCACCTCGCCGAAAATCTCTTTCGCGGCGGCGTATTTCGCTTTGTCCAGTGCGATCTGTTTGAGCTCTTCGACACTTTTGTCCGGATAGAGCAGCCGATTGATCGTCACGGTTTTCGTGACGCTTTTTTCCGCCAGCAGGGAGGTCCATCCCAGACACACCGCCAGAAGCAAGATGACAAATCTACTTCGCCGTTTCATTCGTATCCTTTTTTTCGTTTTCATCGGGTTGGATTTCGTGTTCGTCGCCGAATCCCATTGCGGCGAGCATTGCCTTGTTGACGCTTTCGTAGATGCGCTGCAATACGGAATCGATTTCGGCACTTTCCATGCCGTAAAGGACAAAAACACGTTCTCCGATCCAGTCCGCATAGCGGTCGACGGTTTTGATCGCATCGAGTGTCTCCGCATGCAAAGCGTTGTCGAGCGCTTCGCCGAGCCGCTTGCGGGTGGCGTCGTCGAGGGATGCCCACCCGTAAGCGACGTCGAACTGCTCCATGGCGGTCTTGCGGAGCCGCTGACGCCAGATCGCTTTCGCTTTCGCCGCAGCCTCGCTCTGTGCTTTTTGCATATCGGCGGGGCCTGCGGTGATTTCGATTTTGGCGAGTTCCATCTTCGAGATATGCTCTGTGTTGAATGCCAGCCACGCCGGGCGGTTCCACAGGTCGTAGGCCAGGGTCAGAAGTATCCCCAGCCCCAGTGTCGCAATGAACAGGAGCAGACAGGTGACAATACCGCCTTTGCGTTTGGATACTCTATGCCGCACATTCCGCCTTTTGCCGTTTATTCACCGTTCCACTGTACATACAGAGCGCTGTGTTCTTTGATCTTTTTGACATAGTTTCTCGCCTCTTTGTTGAGCCGCGGCGAGGTCCGCAGCAGATGATAGACTTCGTCGGGAGTCATGCTGTTAATTTTCTCGATCGCCTCTTTGCGTTTGCGTTTGCTGCCGGTAAAGGCGCGAAAGAGCGAGCCGATTCCGGCATTGTAGGCGACCGCCGTACAGTATTTGAGGCTTTCGGGGTTTTTGACGCCGCGCAGGTAGCGGTCTTTGATGAGTTGAATATATTTCGTCCCGAGTTTGATATTGTTTTTCGGGTCGTACAGGTACGGCGGGGGTACGACCTTTTTCTTCCCGTACAGGGCCGCATACGCATCGACGCCTGCCGTCGTCGGGACGATCTGCATCAGCCCGTAAGCCGGGATATAGGAGACCGCCAGCGGATTGAAGTAGCTTTCGGTCTGGATCGTCCCGAAAACGTAGGCGGGTTCGATGCCGTATTTTTTCGCGTGTTCAAGTACCGGTTTCTTGTAGCGCAGTGCCCGTTTCTTGAGATGATCGGGTACCATCGGCACTTCGACAGAGAAGATTTTCTTCCGTTTTCCGTCTTTGAGGGTGACGACTTTTTCCTTGATCTGACCGGGCTTGATCTTTTTCGTTTCGATCAGTCCGGCAACGACGGGTTCCTTGTTGAGCGAATGCGTCTGTGTTTCCGCGGCGATCTTTTTCTTTTCCATGTAGTCGGTCGAAAGTTTCGCAACGGGATCTTTGTGCAGGGCTTCGGCGGCGTTTTCTTTTTCGAGTGCCCGGAGTTTTTTGTCAAACAGTGCCGGATCGGGTTTCGCATCGGGATCGGTGAGAATCTCGATCGTGACTTTTCCTTTTTCAAAATCGATGTTCTCGCGTGATTTCATATCGTCGCTGTACTGCGTGAAACGTTTTCTGGTGGAGAGTTTGACATTGGAATCTCCCCACTCTTTGGCGATGAAAGAGTGGTAGTATTTCCGGGCGTTTTTGACGATGTTGGTGTAATAGACGGCGTTTTGGCGGACGATATCGACATTTTCGCGGTGGATGGTTTCGATATTCCGGATATTTTCGAGATAGTTCAGCTGCATTGACCGGCGTATGTCGTCGATATTGCCGGCATTGGCCATCGTTACGGCCGCCATCGCGACCCAAAACGTCTTTTTCATCTATTTCTCCTCGATTTTCACATACAGCTCATCTGTACAGGGATTGTGCCAGATGTCGGTGATCCTGATGTCGTATTCCAGTCGCTTGTAGACGACTTTCATCTCCGAATCGACATTGAATCGCTTCCGGAACTCCTCCTTGTCGTTGTCGACCGAGAGGGCTTTTTGAACATTCATCACCGATTCGCCGCGTGCGACCCCTTTGGTCATCAGCAGATCTGCGATCGCCCGTTCCAGCGCGATGCGTTTTTGATCGTTCCGGTTGCCGCTTGCCGTCATCCGCGCCACGCCCACGTACGGATCGTAGATCCATGCAGGCTCTTTCACATCTTTGCAGACGCCGTACCCCGAGGGGGCGGGCTTGTCCTCTTTGCAGCCGGCGAACCCGATCGCGATCATGAGGCATATCAGCGCCGGAAAGGCGCTTGGGAGTCTCACTTGGTCTCTTCCTCGAGTTCCTTCATCATGTCGTCGAGAACTTTCATACCTTCGTCAAGGCTTTCACGGGTCATTTTCGCCTGTTTCATATGCTCGAGGTAGGTGTCTTTCATATCCTTGACCTCTTTGGCGACGTCACGTTTCTCGATCACCATCAGCACGTAGAGCGTACCGTCGGGTGCCTGATACTGCTTGACTTTGCGCGCTCCGGAAAGCGGAATTTTCTTGACGACCTCTTTGGTGGCCTGCTTGAAGACATTCTCGAAATCGTCGAGATCGTTGATCTTGTTGTGGCGCATCGCCTGCTTCTGGACGCGGGAAATCTCCGTCTGAATCTGTCCGGCAAGTTTGGCGCGTGCGTCCATCTCCGCCTGCGGCAGCATGACCTGCATTCCGTGCTTGCTGTATCCGGCGATTCCCACCGCCGCGATGCCCCCTTCGACTTGCGGATTGAGAACCCATGCCGGGAGGTTGTTGTTGGCTTCGATCATCGCCTGCTTCTGCTTTTCTTCGGCTGTCATGTTCTGCGATTTGCCCGCACATCCGGTAAACGTCATTGTCGCGGCGGCTGCCAGCGAGAGGATGGTGATTGCTTTTTTCATTATAGTATCCTTACTGTTTAAATTGAGGGTTCCCTCTATACGGCACTATCATGGCATAGTGCCGTATAGAAAGAGCTTATGACGCCTCTTTGTCGAGTTCGTCCATCATTTCGTCGTAATGATATTCCAGCACCGCTTTTTGGACGGAGTCGACCCGCTCTTTTTCGTACCGTTCAAATGCCTGAAGCGTCACGTAGCCGCGGGCGAAAGCCCGGTGGGCGTCCTTGTCGTACTTGACATTTTGAAAGACCGTATGGCGCTGTACGAACAGAGGCAGATTGGTGTCTTTTTGCATCTTTTCGACAAAGGTACGCTCTTTGCCTTTGTAGTGTTTGAACTTGTGCTCCACGGCGCGTTCGAATGCGTCGTCGATAATGACGATCAGTTTCTCTTCGACTCCGCGCTTGGCGCAGTCGACGGCCTCCATCCCGCCGTCACAGTAGGCGGAGACGTAGATCGCTTTCTCTCCGCCCGTTTGTTCGTACCAGTAGGGTGCCCCTTCGATATCGACGCTCGAACGCCGCAGCACCGAGGTGTCGAACAGATAGTTGATCACCGTGGAAATCAATCCGTATGCAATTGTCTCGAACATGAACGCGGCCTTCTCTGTGATTTAATAATTCTCTTTAAATATATTATAGAATAACAATCTTCATCAATTCTTAAGGGTGCAGAACGACTTCTCAAGGCGTGATCTTTCCGTTGTAGAAGACAGGACAGTCGTAACGGTTTTCGAACAGCTTGCTGAAAGGGGCGGCGACGATCCCGATCTTGTTGTCGAGGTCGACCTCCCCGTCGGAGGTCCCCTGCAGTTTCTGTTCGAACGTCGCACATCCCCGACGGTTCAGAACCGCGACGGTCATCCATTTCAGACGCCGTTTCCCGAGATCGATCTCCCCTTTGACGGCGATACGGTTTTTCGGCGTCTTGAACGCGACATCCCTGGCCGAGGCGATGCCGTCACGGATTTTCCATGCGGCGATCATTTTCACGATTCGCGTTTGTCCGCCGCGGCGGATCGTTTCGTCGACCGCGAGGGCGTCGTAGCTGTTGACCAGTGTCATTCCCAGCGGCCCGGCGACAATCCCGGCGAAATCGACCAGGTCGAAACTCGTCACTTTGTCCAGCCCGTCGAGTATCGCGTCAAGATCGTACTTCTTGAACAGAAGGTTTTCACCGTACAAAGCGATATCGATATTGAGGTTTTTCATCAGCGCTTCATCCGTCAGGCCGAAGGTTTTCATACGTCCCACCAGGCTCACCCGGCCTTCGAGCAGCGGCGGAACCTCTTTTTGGCGGAACACTTCGACGATATCCGCATTGCGGATGTTGTACTCTCCTTTGATCAGCGGATAGCCGCCGCGCATATCGGCGTGCAGCCGGCCGTCGAAGCGGCCGCCGTACATCCGCAGTGATACCGGGTCGATATCAATGATGCCTCCGGCGATCTTGCTTTCGAAAAAGATATCTTCGAGGGTGTATTTTCGGTAAAGGAGTTTGCCGATTTTGACGGAGTTGATGATCTTGACACGCTCGGCAAAGGCCGTGAGGCGGTCGATCAGCTGCAGCGAGGCGTTCGTTTCCGCCGTGGTGTTCGTTTCGGCGGGAGTGCTTTCACCGCTGACATCCGATTCGTGCAGGTAGCGGTTGAGATCGACCGTGTCGACATTGGTGCGAAACGCCATGCGGGAGAGGTTGTAATCCTTGACAACGCCTTCGGCGTCGACATGGATGTCGTCGAAAGCGATCTTCGCTTTTTTCAGTACGAGTTTGTCGCGAAACGCCTCGACGGCGACGGCCAGCGACAGGGTGCGGCAGGCATCCCCGCAGTTGTCGGGTTCGATTCCGGCATATTTCATGAGTGCCGCGACGTGATCGCTTTTGGAAGCGATTCTGAGAGAGAGGTGGTCCTCTTTCGGAAGAAACTCGCCGCTGATTGCCGCGATCAGCTCTCCGTCGGCAAGCGAAGCGGATGCGTTTTCGATTCGGATGCGTTCGGGGGAGACCACGGCATCGACGCGAATGTTGTCGATTCGATAATGCGGACCGTAAGCGATACTGCCGTTTCTCACCTTGATCGTTTTCAGGAAACGCAGGGGAGAGAGATCGGGCGGTCCGCTGCCGGCATTGCGTTCTTCCTGCAGTGGCTTATCCTGCATCCCTTTGTCGGGAAGACTCAGAGACGGCCCGTCGATCTCGATCGTATCGATGACAAGGCGTTTTTGTTTCAGCGTATCGAAATCGAGATCGAGTTTCAGTGTTTTGACCTGGACGAAAGGCACGTTGTCGCGGTAAAACACGAGGTCGTCGACCTCCGCACGGAGCGAGGGGAACAGGGAAAGACGGAGGTTGCCGAGGTGTACTTTTTGCCGTGTCGTCTTTTCGATCTGCTCCTGGATCATCCCGAGGATCGCTTGTTTGTTCAAAAATACATACCCAGCGTACGCCCCGACCAACAAAACCCCCAGCACCGAGAAAGCGATGATATGCCGTCGAAACATGTGAACCCCTTCTTTATTATCGGTTAGTATGAAACAGGAAAGGATAAAAAGAGGTTGGGGCCTCCCGGAGGCGGGCTTACCGGTGCCGCTGCAGGGTTTTCAGGACGGTTTTGGCGAGGGAAAGGGCTTTTGAGCGGTGCGAGAGCTTTTGTTTGATTTCGGGGTCGAGTTCGCCGAGTGTCCGGTCGAAACCCTCGGGGATGAATAGGGGGTCGTACCCGAATCCGCCGTCGCCGCGAAGGCGAATATAC
>JALWNV010000348.1 GCA_027083665.1 Helicobacteraceae bacterium | reverse complement strand
GATCCTCGATGGACAATTCTTCGAGCTTCTCCTCCCTGTCACCGAGCAGACGCACCCGTTTGATCTCTTTGATACCGTTGCTGTTGAGCCGATCAACCAGAGCTTTGAGCGTCTTTTGCGGCAGATCGACCGTGAGAATCACCGCCTCCGCCTCGTATTTTTTCACGACCTCGTCCAACTCCTTCCCGGCATATACCCGGACATTGGCGATATAGCTGCCGACCATCTCTTCCTGACCGGCTGCGGCGACAATCGCCGCCGGATAATAGGGAACTTCTCCCTCGAACGCGCTGCGGATAATACCGGCCGCCTTGGTATTGGCACCGTAAAGGATCGCACGTTTGACATTTCGGGGATCCGTATTCTCGATAATCAGCCTTTTTGAAGAACGCAGCGCACCGATGGCGATAAGCGAAAGAAAAAAATCGATCCCGATCACACTGCGGGGAAAAGGAGAAAACACCGGAGCCGCGACCAGATACAGCAGCGCGAAAAGTCCGTAGGCAACCGCATGGGCCTTGAGGATATTCTTGGCATCTTCAAAACCGAAAAACCGCCAGACAATAAAATAGCCCTTGAAAGCATAGATCGCGGCAAGCTTCAATCCCGCCAATACACCGAAAACGGTCCAGAAGCTGCCGTAGAATTTCGGGTCGATTTGAAAGTTGAAACGCAGTTCGTAGGAGAAAAAAAGCGTCAGAAGCGACAACAGCGTATCGGCAAGCATGAAAAAAAGCACCCGTTTGGCCGATGTCGGCCTGAGCAGACGTTTCACAACAGAGCTTCTTTCACTTTTTCCGCGACCCGCAAGACATCACCGTGCCGCATCTGCGTCCCGCTGGGAAGACAAAGGCCTTTGGCGAAAAGACGTTCGCTCGTGCCGTCGACCTCCGCCGCCGCACCCTTGAACAGCGGCTGCATATGCATCGGCTTCCACAGCGGCCGGCTTTCGATACCGGCCGATTCCAGATGCAGCCTCACCGTTTCGGGATCGTTTTTTTCAAAGAGAACCGTCGTCAACCAGCGGTTCCCCGCCGCACCGGGAATCTCGGGCATAAAACCGATCTCGCCGATATCGGCAAGCGCCTCTTCATACCATTGAAATATCTGCCGGCGTTTGGCGACACGTTCGCCGAGCACTTCCATCTGCGCGACACCGATTGCCGCAAGAACGTTGCTCATGCGGTAGTTGTAGCCCAGTTCCCGGTGCTCGTACCACGGGGTCGGTTCCTTCGCCTGGGTAGCGTAGAACATCGCCTTGTCGATCTTCGCTTTCTCTTTGCCCGCCAGCATCCCGCCGCCGGAGGTGGAAAGGATTTTATTGCCGTTGAACGAGTAGACGCCGAAATCTCCCCAGATTCCGGTCGCGACCCCGTCAAGTGTCGCTCCGAGGCTCTCGGCCGCATCCTCGATGACGACGATATCGTACGCCCGGCAGATCCGCATGATCTCACGCATATCGGCGCACTGACCGTACAAATGTGTTACAATCAGGGCTTTGGGCGGTTTCGGTGCATTGTCGATCGCCCGCTGCAGCAACACCGGGTTCAGATTCCAGCTCGTTTCGTCCGAATCGATAAAATACGGTACCGCCTGCTGATAAAGTACCGACGAGACCGAACCGATAAAAGTGAAACTCGATGCCAGTACAATATCGCCTTCCCCCACCCCGCTGACACGCAACGCCAGATGCAGTGCGGCCGTACCGCTCGAAGTCGCCAGTGCATACGGTGCTCCCGTATAATCGCATACCGCCTGTTCGAACCGCTCGACCATCGGGCCCAGCGGCGCGATATAGTTGCTTTCGAAGACTTCCGCGATATAGGCCTGCTCCCTGCCGCTCATATGCGGCGGCGAGAGAAAAAGACGTTCGCTCATTGCAATTCCTTTTTAATGCGTGCCGGCACTCCTGCGGCCAGAACGCCGTCGGGAAGATCGGACGTCACGGCGGCCCCGGCGGCGACAACACAGTCCGCTCCGATATGCAGACACTGTATGACGCTGCTTCCGATGCCGATATGGGT
>JALWNV010000347.1 GCA_027083665.1 Helicobacteraceae bacterium | reverse complement strand
ACATTATCATCAACACCCAAAAGATCAGAGGCGGAACCTATAACTTCCTCAACGGCAGCGAATTCGCCCAGTTCGGTGTTTTTGAAGAGCGTTCCAAACAGAAAAAAGCGTTCAAATCCCTTGATCGCCAATTTGATGTCGCCGGAAAAAAAATCGACGCCGATTTTGACAAAATCCGCAACCAGACACGCAGCTTGAACAAGATGGCCTTTCAACTCGATCCTTTGACATCGTTCAAAGCCTACAGCACCCTGGTAAAAAAGATGATCGAAAAAGACCAGGAAGTTCAAAAAGAGTTTTTCGCCAATGCGGATCCGTTCGTCAAAAGCATCACTTCCGTTATGGTCAACGACCTGCTTCCGCTTTCTGACGGCATCGGAAAACTTCGCGGACTCGGCTCGGGCATCATCGCACGTACCTATTGTGAAGACGATGAAGAAGAGATGATGAACGACTATATCGACGAAATCAAGGAAAAACTCTCCAAAACCGTCAGCGATCTCCAGGCGATCAACAAAAAATACGGCAGCAGACTGCCGGCAAAATTCAACGACAAACTTGTCGCGCTGCAAAAAAACGTCAACCGCTACATTTCCTTTGCCGAAAACAAGGTGATCGGGAAAGAGGATATCAATGAAGATCCCAACCGCTATTTCGACGACGGGACCGCGCTGATCAAACAAGTCATGGAACTGTACAAAATTTCCGAAAACGCGCTCAAGAAAGCGTTATAAGAGCCGACCATGAGAAGAAAGATTCTGACAGCGGCGGCGATCGCCGCGCTTATGTGGACAGCGGCGGATGCGGAAATCGTCAAAAAAACCTATAAGAACGGTACCGTAAGAAGCGAAAAGAATATTGTTAACGGAAAACGCGAAGGTATGGCGAAAACATACTATAAAAGCGGCAAACTCAAAACCGAGGTCACCTATAAAAACGACAAAAAAGACGGTATCGAAAAAGGATACTTCGAAAACGGCAAGCTGAAGTTTGAAAAAAGCTACAAGCACGGCGTTCTTCACGGGCAGTCGAAGACCTACTATAAAAGCGGCAAACTCGAATCCGACTTTACTTTCGAAGACGGCCTGCCCGTCAAGGGCAACAAGTACACCCCTGCCGGTGAAAAAATCAAAAACAAATAGCCGCCTCCGCGTTCAAAGCGGCACGGCCGCTTTATAATAAATTATATGTTGACATCCGTCAACGACTTTGATTCTCTCTTTTTTGTAAAATATCCCCATCATTCAGACAGGAGAACCTCTTATGCAGATATCTGACTATATGAAAGACGAACACCGTGCCTGTGACGTTGAATTCGCCAATGTCGAAAAAGGCGTCAACGCAGGCGATTTTCCCGCCGCGCAGGAAGCTTTCGAGAATTTTATGCTCGATACGCTCAAACATTTTCAGAAAGAAGAAGAGGTCCTTTTCCCTGACTTCGAAGCCGCCAGCGGCAATACCATGGGGCCGACACAGGTGATGCGGATGGAACACGACCAGGTACGCGGCCTGTTCGAAAAGATGAAAGCCGCCCTCGATGCCGAGGACAAGGACGAATTCTTCTCCGTCGCCGACACTCTGATGATCCTGCTGCAGCAGCACAACATGAAAGAAGAGCAGATGCTCTATACCATGTGCGACCGCTTCCTCGGTGCGCAGGCCGATACCGTCGTCGAAAAGATGAAGGCGGTCTGAGCGCACGATGTTCAGTGCCGGCCTCTCCCTCGATCAGGCACCGCCGATCAGTGTCATCTTGCGCTTTTTTCTCACCGTACCGCTTTTTGGAATCGCCGCAGGCAGCGTACTGATCGCCGGCCACAGCGATCTTTTGAGCGGAGCGCAGTCATTCGCGTTCGTATCACTCGTCCACCTCGTGCTGCTGGGCATGGCGGCGCAGACAATGACCGGAGCGCTTTTTCAGATGCTGCCGGTCATCGCGGGCGCGGCGATCGAACGCCCGCTTCGGCACGCCCGTATCGTCCACCTGCTGCTGACGCTCGGCTCCGCCGTGATCGTCGCGGCATT
>JALWNV010000346.1:414-2026 GCA_027083665.1 Helicobacteraceae bacterium | reverse complement strand
TCCGCAGCACTACCTCATCGACCTGAACCGTCTGGACTATCTTGGAAGAATGGAACGGTTTTCCGCTGATTTCAAGCAGGTATGCCGGCACATCGGCATTTCGGGCGAGCCTATCGGACATAAAAACATGTCCGGCAGACGCGAAGATTACCGTATCTATTTTACAGATGATTCGGCAGAAACGGTACGCAATTTATATATCAAAGATATCCAGTTTTTCGGGTATGATTTTTAACATGCCTCCGGATGCCGTCATTTGCCTTTCACACTTTCAAAAAGCGCAGGATCGAGCTGAAATGAACGCAGCATCCCTAACCGTCCGAGCACCGTTTTGTCATATCGGGTCAAGAAATAAATACGGGCGTATATCTTCTTCAGCTCCGCCTCGTCGCCGGCAAAACGCTGATAAAGTTTAAACTGACGATCACGATATCTCTCTCTTCCTTTTGGGTTCAATTCTTTCGCCGCAGAACGCATCGCCCATTTGTGTTTCCAGACGGTAAACGTCACGCTGTCAAAATGCAGCAGCCGGATAGAAAAACAGGCACTGTCCGGTATTTTCCCGTTCGGGCCGAAGACATTGTGGATACCGACACTCTCGATCTCCATATCGGTACGAAAAGCGATTTTGGAAGCGATGTGCCCCCGAAAATAGCTGCCGCAAAACAGTGCACGCGGACATCCCAGCATCCGGCAGAACCAGAGATACCGCCGTCCGACACTGCGCCGGAAACGGCGGATCTCGGTATACGGGAAATCCGATTCAATATTTTCGGGGACAGCCTCTTGTATATCGAAACGAAGCACCCGCCTGCCGCTCGCAGCCAAAAGCGCCCCGACGGGTTGATCGGACTCCAGAAACTCGTCGCTGTCGATATGAACAAGCCAATCGCAGCCGCGGGCTCTTGCGATTTCCAATCCCCTCGTGGCGTTGACAATCTGCCGTTTGGCCAGCGGCAGCGTATCGTAACGCCCATATGAGGTCCGCCGGTCAGCGCCGCAGGCGATGGCCGCCACCTGCTCATACTCACGAAACACCGGCAGCAAAGGATCCTCCGCATCGTCAAAAAACAAAATGATAAGATCTATCCCTGTGTTCAAATGATAATGCACGAATGACGTCAGCTCCAGTCTGCTTGTTTTCACCGTGGAAACAATGGCGGTTTTGACACTCATTTTCCGCCGCTCCCTGAATCCGAAACCACCTCGGAGCACAAGGAAAGCAGCTGTGAAGCAATTTCCCGCGGATCGTGCATCGCCGCGATTTTCCCGGCGGCCGCACCCATCGAAGATCTCAATGCCTCATCATCGATCAGCCGCTGCAGGCGGCGGCGCAGTGCCGCGACATCTCCCACAGGAACCAAAAAACCGTTTTTTTCATGTTCTATCAGATCCGAAGGACCGGTTTCGCAATCAAAACTGACTGCCGGAAGACCGGATGCCATCGCCTCTATCAACGCATTCGGAATCCCCTCGAAAAGCGACGGAAATGCAAACACCGAAGCCTTCGCCAGCCAAGTATCCACATCCCGGACCTCCCCGGGCATCACAAGACGGTCGCCGATTCCCAGCTCCCGCGCTTTTTCCTCCAAAACAGTGCGCAGTTCCCCCT
>JALWNV010000346.1:0-404 GCA_027083665.1 Helicobacteraceae bacterium | reverse complement strand
CCAACCGGGGGCATCCAGAGCGGCAAAGGCTTCCAGCAGCATCGCCTGCCCTTTTTGGGGGACAAGCCGGCCTACATTCAAAATAAGTTTCTCCTTACGGATATCCGCGTCGATTCGCAGAGGTTTCAGCGGATTATTAATCACCCTGATCCGTGCAAGGCCGAACCGTTTTCGCGCCTCTTCCGCCGCCTGCGGTGTCTGCGCGTAAAAAGCATCCGCTTTCGGATACAAAAAATCCCGCAGCCGCAAAAACGGCTCGGGATGCCTATCCCATTCCATCGGGGCATTTCTTTCCGAGATGATGACCTTCGTATCGCTGAACATCGTGCTGGCCACCGCAAAAATATTACTGTAATTCAAAAACCCGATGACAACATCCGTTTCATATTTCCGATAAAGATGCC
>JALWNV010000345.1 GCA_027083665.1 Helicobacteraceae bacterium | reverse complement strand
CGTATCGCGCATCCTGCGAGTTGAAGATCTCGCGGTATTCGCCGCTTTCGTTCACGCCGACGGCGTAGGCTTCGCGTGTTGCGTCGGCAAAATTGCAGACGACATAGACCGTCTCGTCCGGCTCGTCGCTTTTTCGCATAAACGCAATACAGTTGTGCGACGCATCGCGGTCATCGATCCACTCGAACCCTTCATGCTTTTCGTCGTACCGGTGCAGGGCACGCTCTTGCCGGTAGATCCGATTGAGCTCGGAGAGCATCGCCTGCAGCTTCGCATGCCGCGGCTGCTCAGTCAGGTGCCAGTCGAGGCTGCGCTCGAAATTCCACTCCGAAAACTGCGCGAATTCCCCGCCCATAAACAGCAGCTTTTTGCCCGGATGCGCCGTCATGTAGGCGAACAGGGCACGAAGATTGGCGAACTTCTGATTGGTGTCGCCGGGCATCTTGTTGATCAGCGAACCTTTCATATGCACCACTTCGTCATGGCTCAGCGGCAGCATGAAGTTTTCATCAAAAGCGTACCAGAGGCTGAAGGTCAGCTGCCCGTGATGATGCTGCCGGTAGATCGGGTCGTAACTCATATACTTGAGCGTATCGTGCATCCAGCCCATATTCCATTTGAATCCGAACCCCAGTCCGCCCTCGTCGACCGGACGTGTCACTTTCGGCCATGCCGTCGACTCTTCGGCCACCATCATGATATCCGGATGTGCACCGTAGACGCTTTCGTTGAGCTTTCGCAAAAAGGTGACCGCCTCGAGATTCTCATTTCCGCCGTGTTCGTTCGGAATCCACTCGCCCGCTTTTCTGGCGTAATCGAGGTAGAGCATCGACGCGACGGCGTCGACGCGGATACCGTCGATATGGTAACGCTCGAACCAGAACATCGCGGAACTGACGAGAAACGCGCGGACTTCATTGCGGCCGTAGTTGAAGATGATGCTGCCCCATTCGGGATGATATCCCTGTCGCGGATCTTCATGCTCGTACAGCGCCGTCCCGTCGAAGTTGATCAGCCCGTGCATATCGACGGCGAAATGCGACGGTACCCAGTCCATAATGACCCCGATACCGTTTTGATGGAGCGTATCGACAAGGTACATCAGATCCTGCGGCTCGCCGTAGCGCGCGGTCGCACTGAAGTAGCCCGTCACCTGATATCCCCATGAACCGTCGTAAGGGTACTCCGTCAGCGGCATGAATTCGACATGGGTATAGTGCATCTTCTTCAGGTAGTCCGTCAGTTCGCCGGCAAGTTCCCGGTATGTCAGACAGCGGTCCCCCTCCTCCGTCTTGCGGCGCCACGACCCCAGATGCATCTCGTAGACACTGACGGGAGCGTCGACGGCATTGGCCCGGCGGCGCGTCCGCATCCACGCTTCATCACACCAGTCGTAATCGTCGATCCGCCAGACGCGCGATGCAGATTTCGGCGCCCTTTCGCTGTAAAAGGCGAAAGGATCGGCCTTATCGTGGACGATATCATGAAATTTCGAAACGATACGGTACTTGTACGTCACGCCCGGCGGTATCCCCGGAATGAACCCTTCCCAAATGCCTGAACCGTCTTCACGCAGTTTCAGCGGATGGCGCTGCGGGTCGTAGTCGTTGAAATCGCCCCGGACGCTGACAAAACGCGCGTTGGGAGCCCAGACGGCGAAATAGACACCCTCCGTCCCGTCGCGCCGCATGAAATGCGAGCCGAACTTTTCGAACAGCCGGATATGCGTGCCCTCTTTGAACAGGTAGATATCCAGTTCACCGAAACGCGTCACGTCGTGATAGATTGTGTCATGCATCATCTCTCCTATTGGTGCCGTCCGGCACGGCGGCCGCAAACGACATGGCAGTAAAGGTCTTCATACCCTTTGGCCGCGATCTCCCAGTCGAAACGCTGCCGCATCGCGTTTTGCCGCAGCGCCTCGATCGCTTCGGGGGTCTCGTACCAGACATCGACCGCCCACCGGACCGTCCCCGTCAACGCTTCGGGGGTCGCGGCGTCGAACTTGAAACCCGTACCGCTCCGGCC
>JALWNV010000344.1 GCA_027083665.1 Helicobacteraceae bacterium | reverse complement strand
CGGACGTGTCGTCAATGCGCTCGGTGAACCGATCGACGGTAAAGGCCCGATTGAAGCGACGGAAACACGTTTTGTTGAAGAGAAAGCACCGGGAATCATGGCCCGTAAGTCGGTGCATGAGCCGATGGCGACAGGGATCAAGGCGATCGACGCGCTCGTGCCGATCGGCCGGGGCCAGCGTGAGCTGATCATCGGTGACCGCCAGACCGGAAAAACGACGGTTGCGCTTGATACCATCATCAATCAAAAGGGGAACGGGGTCGTTTGTATCTATGTTGCCATCGGACAGAAAGAGTCGACGATCGCACAGGTTGTCCGCCGTCTCGAAGAGCACGGTGCACTGGAGTACACGATCATCGTTTCCGCGACGGCTTCCGAAGCGGCGGCACTGCAGTTCCTCGCGCCGTATACCGGTGTCACGATGGGAGAATATTTCCGTGACAACGGCCGCCACGGGCTGATCGTTTATGACGACCTTTCCAAGCATGCGGTCGCGTATCGCGAAATGTCGCTGATTCTTCGCCGTCCTCCGGGCCGCGAAGCGTATCCGGGTGATGTTTTCTATCTGCATTCGCGTCTGCTCGAGCGTGCGGCGAAGCTCAATGACGAACTGGGTGCCGGCTCGCTGACGGCACTGCCGATTATCGAGACGCTGGCGGGGGACGTCGCGGCTTATATCCCGACTAACGTCATTTCGATCACGGACGGTCAGATTTTCCTTGAGACCGATCTGTTCAACTCGGGTATCCGCCCGGCCATCAATGTCGGTCTTTCGGTTTCGCGTGTCGGGGGTGCCGCGCAGATCAAGGCGACCAAGCAGGTCGCGGGTACACTGCGTCTTGACCTTGCCCAGTATCGCGAACTTCAGGCGTTCGCTCAGTTCGCTTCGGACCTCGACGAGGTCAGCCGCAAGCAGCTCGAGCGCGGACAGCGTATGGTCGAAGTGCTGAAGCAGCCGCCGTATTCCCCGCTGACGGCGGAGAAGCAGGCACTGATTATTTTTGCCGGTAACGAAGGTTATCTGGATGATATTCCGGCGTCGAACGTCGTTCGTTTCGAAGCGGAGCTTTACCCGTTCGTCGAAGCGTCGTATCCCCAGATTTTTGAAAATATCCGTGCAACGTCGAAGATTGACGATGAAACGAAAGCACTGATGAAAAAAGCGATCGAAGAGTTTAAAGCGTCTTTCGTCGCTGAGTAAGGACCATCATGGCCAACTTGAAAGATATTCAAAGAAAGATCAAGAGCGTATCGAGCACGCAGAAGACGACGCGTGCGATGAAGCTCGTCTCCACGGCGAAACTCCGCCGTGCGGAAGAGCTGGCGAAACGTTCGCGTCTTTTCGCGCAAAAAACAAACGAGATGATTTCCGAACTGGCCAGCCAGATCGAGTGCCTGAAAGTCGGCGGAATCGAAAACCGCTGTTTCAACCCGATCGAATCGCCGAAGATGATCGACATTATTTTCGTGACGGCGGACAAAGGCCTGTGCGGCGGTTTTAATATGCAGACCATCAAGGCTGTCCGCAAGCTGATGTCGGAGATGAAAGAGAAAAAAGTCAAGATCCGTCTGCGCGGTGTCGGGAAAAAAGGAATCGAGTACTTCAACTACAATCAGGTCGAGATGCTCGACGAAGTCATCGGTCTCAGTTCGTCGCCGGACATGGACCGTGCCGCCGAATTTATGGGTGCGTCCATCCGTGATTTCAAAGAGGGCAAGATCGACGGCGTCTATATTGTCTACAACGGATATAAAAACGTTATTACGCAGGAACTGCATATCAAGCAGATTTTTCCGGTCGACACGAGCGATTACGACTGCGCGGATGCCGGGAAAGGTTCTTTGCTCGAGATCGAGGCCGAAGACGGCGAGAAAATGCTTGATTCGCTGGTGACGAAATATGCGGAGTATAACATGTACTATTCGCTGATCGATTCTGTCGCGGCGGAGCACTCGGCGCGTATGCAGGCTATGGATGCCGCGACGAATAATGCCAAAGAGATGGTCAAGTCGCTGAATGTCGCTTACAACAAGGCG
>JALWNV010000343.1 GCA_027083665.1 Helicobacteraceae bacterium | reverse complement strand
GCCGCACTGACCGCCGCAACTATGCTGGAGAAGTTCGGCTGCGAGATGCTGCTGTTTACCGGGGTGGCCGGAGCGGTCAATCCCGCGCTGAAGATCGGCGACCTGATCGCCGCGACGCAGCTGTGCCAGCACGATCTCGATATCACGGCATTCGGGCATCCGCACGGCTACGTTCCCGAAGGCAAAGTCTACGTCGAAACCTCACGCCATTTACTGCAGGTCGCCGGGCAGGTTGCCGACGAAAAGGGGATCGATCTCAAAGGCGGGATTATCGCTACGGGGGATCAGTTCATCGCCGATCCCGAACGCAAGGCGTGGATCGAAAAGACGTTCGACGCGGACGCGATCGAAATGGAGGGCGCGGCGGTTGCCGTTGTCTGCGATGCGATGGATGTACCGTTTTTCGTACTGCGGGCCATCAGCGACGCCGCGGACATGGATGCGACATTCGATTTCGACGAGTTTTTGAAACACTCCTCGCAGGTCAGCAGCAGCTTCGTTATGGGCATGCTCGAAAAGATCGCCGCCGAGTATGCTGAGTAAAAAGATCATGCGCCAGCTCGGACGCACCAATGCGGCGTTCGGACTGATCGAAGAGGGTGACCGGATCCTCGTGGGGCTCAGCGGCGGCAAAGATTCGCTGACGCTGGTACATGCGCTCAAGGAACAGCGCCGCCGGGCGCCTTTTGATTTCGAGTTTCTGGCCGTGACGGTCGATTACGGGATGGGCGAGGATTTTTCGGCATTGATCGAGCACTGCGAAGCGCACGGGATTGAGCATCATATCTACGAGACCGATATCTACGATACGGCTAAAGAGAAGATCCGGAAAAATTCGTCGTACTGCAGTTTTTTTTCCCGGATGCGCCGCGGATCGCTTTACAGTGCCGCCGAAAAATACGGCTGTGGCAAGCTGGCGCTGGGCCATCATCTCGACGATGCGGCGGAGAGCTTTTTCATGAATATGATCTACAACGGGCAGATGCGTTCGCTCGCGCCGAAATACCGTGCCGGCAACGGCCTGATCGTCATCCGTCCGCTGATCCAGATGCGCGAGCGCCAGCTGGCCGCTGCGGCGCAGGAAAACGGCTGGCCGACAATCGGCGACGAGGCGTGCCCGTCAATGCGGTTTGATGTCAAGATGCCTTATGCCCGTGCACAGATGAAGGCGATGTTACAGGAGATGGAAGGAAAATATCCCGACTTTTTCACCTCGGTCAATGCTGCTTTTGGCAATATCTCCGACGACACTTTTTTTGACCCGGAGCGTTTTCGTCTCTGAATTTTGAGCAAAAAGGTGTTGAAATCCCCTGAATACAGGGCTCTTACACTATTTTTACACCTTTTTAAGCTATAATTTTGTTTATATTAGCCATAACAAAGGCGGAGAATGAAACAAACGACGATTGCAAAACCGGTGGAACTGGTAGGTATCGGATTACACAAGGGCAGTCCGGTCCGGCTGCGGCTGGAGCCGCTGGAAGCGGACAGCGGTATCGTGTTTGTCCGCAAGGACGCCGGCGTCTCTATCCCTTTGAAACCGGAAAACGTCGTCGACACGCAGATGGCGACGGTCATCGGGAAAGAAGGGTATTTTATTTCCACGATCGAACATCTGCTTTCGGCGGTCTACGCGTATGGGATCGACAACCTCCGTATCATCGTCGATGCGGACGAGATTCCGGTGATGGACGGCTCGAGTACGAGCTTCTGTCTTCTGCTCGACGAGGCGGAGACGGTTGAACAGGAAGCGCCGAAGCGTATTATGCGTATCAAAAAAGAGGTCAGCGTCAAAGAGGGGGACAAATATGTCAAGCTCTCTCCGTCGCGTGATTTGCGCTACCGCTTCACCATCCGTTTCAAACATCCCGTGATCGACAAGCAGAGTTTCGTGCTCGATTTCAGCCGCGAAACCTATAAAAAAGAGATTGCGCGCGCCCGGACGTTCGGGTTTCTGCATGAAGTGCAGTACCTGCGCTCGAAAGGTTTGGCGCTCGGCGGCAGTCTCGAAAACGCCGTCGTCCTAGACGACAAGCAAGTGCTCAACCC
>JALWNV010000342.1 GCA_027083665.1 Helicobacteraceae bacterium | reverse complement strand
CTCCGTACCTGCAAATTTTGGCTGTTTATCCGTTTTCTGGCGATCAACATCAAGATGCTGGTCGTCGTCAGCAAAAGCCATTAAGACGGGCCGAAGGAGCGGAGATCCCGCTTCTTCGAGCTGAAAACCAAGCGGCGGTCGGCAAGCCGTTTGCTTTTCCGCTCGAATTATCTCCAAAACAAAGTACAGCGATGCAGCAGCCGTTATTGAAATACCCCGATCCCCGCATTCGTCTCATCTCGGGCAATGTCCGATTTTTCAACGAAACACTCGAAAACATTATCGAAGATATGGTCGATACGATGAAAGCCGAGGGGCTCGACGCGTTGACGGCGATACAGATCGGCATTCAGTATAACGTGATCGTTTTGCATCGTGACGGAAAATACACTCCCTATATCAATGCACGAATCGTTCGCCATTCCGGGCAGTCCGTTGAAACGGAGCGGACGCCTTATTACGAAAACATGAGTGTCGATGTACCGCGTTACACCGAGATCAGCATCGTCTACGAAGATCCTGCCGGCGAGATGCACAGTTGCATGTTCGAAGGCGAAGATGCCCGGGTTTTTCAACATCAGCTCGACTATGCGTTCGGAAGCACCTTTGTCGACAGGGTGAGCAAAGAGGTCAAGAAGCAGATCGACGACCATCTGGAATTCGGTCTTGTCAAGGACAGCCGCGACCCCGACGCGACGAGCGAAACCTGTCCGTCGGTATTTTATCGCGACTATTTCCGGCGGGGATATCGCTATGTGATGGCGGGAATCGCCGCGACATTCGTGACGCCGCCGTTCGTCTCCGCCGCTGTGCGGACGACGATTTACAGTATCGACAAATACGCGCTGGCGTTGGTACTGCTGCTGATCGTAGGCTATTTTTTCTATGCCGAATATGAAACAAAAAAGTACAAACAGTGCACCAGCTGCCAGACGGGGAATATTATCGGCACGATGGCGATTGCATTGGTGCAGTTGCTCATTGTCAGCGCGGGAGTGTTCTTCTGGGTGGCGCCCTGAGGCATTGAGATGCCGCATATGGTATACTTTTTGATTATATCGTACCGAGGAGCGGCAGATGCAGTCCATTCAAGTCCTACAGGAGAATATTTCACGATTTGCTGCCGCCAAACCCCGGATGCTCGAGTTGTGGGTTTCGTACGACATCGCGAAGGACATCCTCAAACGGCATGAGATAGAGCCCGGCTTTTTTATGCGCGAGTATGCCTCTGGCGTCTACGACTATTTTGAACTCGTGATCAGGGCGAAACGGGAGATCGGAGACTGCCCGGTGATCGCCGATTTGCTGCTTTATCTCAAAGATCATGATATTTCAGCGAACGAACTCTTCTTGCTCTGCAGCCATTTCCGCCGGGCGATGATCGATGTCTCCTATGAAATCGGCATCAACAGCAAGGAGCTTTTCGACGAGATCAGCTATGTCTTCGATCTCAATTTTGCCGGAGTTCTCAAACGCTATACCGATACCATCTATCAAAAAGAGCGTGAGATCGAGCGCAACGTCAAATTGCTCGAGGAGTATCGGCGTGCTATCGACGAAAGCGCTATTGTCTCCAAAACCGATGCACACGGGACGATCACCTACGCCAACGAAAAACTCAGCCGCGTCTGCGGCTACACTCCCGAAGAGCTCGTCGGAAGTGCCCACAGCATTATGCGCCACCCCGATATGCCCGACACCTTTTTTGCGGATTTGTGGGAGACAATCACACAAAACAGAGTTTTCAAAGGGACGATCAAAAATCGGACCAAGTCGGGGGAAACTTTTTACGTCGATACGACGATCGTTCCCATTACGGATACAGCCAACCGCATTACCGAATATATGGCGATCAGCTACGAGGTGACGGACCTCGTTGTCGCCAAAGAGGAGGCGATCGCGGCGGGCGAAGCCAAAGAATATTTCCTTTCGAACATGTCGCACGAGATACGGACTCCGCTCAATGCGATTTTGGGCTTTGTCGCCCTACTCAAAGATGAAGTGCAGAGTACGAAAGAGAAGCGCTACCTGGACATTATTGACAACAACGGCGAGAAA
>JALWNV010000341.1 GCA_027083665.1 Helicobacteraceae bacterium | reverse complement strand
CTCGAGCATTCGTTTCACGGCCGGACCATCACCGCGCTCAAGGCGACGGGCCAGGAGGCGATGCATAACTATTTCGGCCCGTTTCCCGACGGTTTCACCTACGCCGGGAATATCGACGAGATCGAGGGGCTGATCGACGATCATACCGTCGCGGTCATGATTGAACTCGTCCAGGGCGAGGGCGGCGTGCAGCCGCTCGAACGTGAGAAAGTACAGGCCCTCGCACGAATGCTCAGGCAAAAGGACGTGCTGCTGATCGTCGACGAGGTGCAGACGGGGATCTACCGCACGGGCGAGTTCCTGGCTTCGAACCTCTACGACATCGAGCCCGATATCATTACCCTGGCGAAGGGGCTCGGCGGCGGGGTGCCCATCGGTGTCGTCATGACCTCGAAAAAAGAGGTGCTCGGGCCGGGTGACCACGGATCGACTTTCGGCGGCAACTACCTCTCCACCGCTGCGGCGAACGCGGTGCTCGACGAGCTTGAGGCGTACAAAGAGAGCGGCCGGCTCGACGAGGCGTTTTTGTATTTCGAAACCGAACTGAAAAAGCTGTTCGAATCGCACCGCGGTATCTTCACCGAGACGGTCGGTTTCGGTATGATGCGCGGCCTTCGCGTCAAAGATGCGGCGACACTCTCGGCGGTGATCGCCAGTGCGAAAGCTGAAGGTGTCCTCGTACTCAAGGCGGGGCGCAATACGCTGCGCTTCCTGCCGCCGCTGACGATCACCCGGGAGGAAATGGATGAGGGCTTCGATCGCCTTCGCCGCGCTTTGGCCGCTGTGTAGCCTGTCGGCGGCCGCGGAACATGATGCCGCCGTCGTCTTCGGTGCACAGCAGCTGACGCCGCAGGAACAGAAAAGCGATGCGCTCGATATGTATCTCTCCGAGCTCAAGCGCAGGGAGTTCGATTACGATTTCGCCAAAACCGATGCCGAAAGCAAGCGGCTGCGCGACAGCTGGATCCGTCCCGTCACAATCAGCTACACACTCAACCGCCAAAATCCCTACAACGGGCAGGGTGCTCCCGAAACCCAGCAGGAATCTGCCGTCATCGCGATCGACCAGCCCCTGTTTCAAAGCGGAGGCATCTATTACGGTATCCGGTACGCGCAGGCATCGTGGGAGGTCGGGAAGCTGTCGATCGAGCAGAGCGAACGCCGTTTGATCAAGCAGGCGGTCGAGCTGCTGATGCAGATCAAAAAAGCCGAGATCGGGATCGAGAAACAGCGGCTGCAGGTCGCCAACGCCGAGATCAATCTTCGGCAAAAACGCGAGCAGTACGAAAGCGGACAGCTTGATTCGGGGTTTTTGAACAATGCCGTCATCCAGTTGAATCTCGCCAAACAGACCCTGATCGATCTCAAGACAGCCAAAGCGCGGCTGGTAAGCAGTTTCGAAAGTATCAGCGATCTCGACTATCGCACGGCCAAGATCCCTTTTCTCGCCCTGATCGACAAGTCGCGCTTCCTGCGCGGGACGATCGATCTGAAACTGGCGCAGCGGCAGCGCGAACAGGAACGCTATAATAAAGCGGTGACGCTGGCGAAATATCTGCCGAGCATCAACCTGCAGGGCAGCTACAACTGGCAGAAGCAGCAGGGATTTTTTTTCGTCAATGACACCCCGGTCAAGTCCGATTCGCCCGAGACGGCCTATTATCGCTACGGGCTGCGTGCGTCGATGCCGCTTGATTACAACAGCGGGTGCGATTACGAAGCGGCGAAAGTCGCCTATTTGAAGTCCGGAGTCGTGATCGACGATACCCGGCGCGCCTTGCGTTCGCTGTATGAGCAGGTGATGCGGAACGTCGAGAATTTCGAGGCGAAAATTGCGCTGGCCAAGGAGAACGAGTCACTGTATGCCGAACTGCTTTCGGATACGAAAGAGCAGTTTCGTGCCGGTTTCAAAACGCAGTATGATGTCGACCTGCTGGCCAATTCCGAAAAAATCGAGAAACTCAATCAGCGCAGTTACGCCATCGACCGTCAGCTCGAGCTTCTGGCGCTGTATGAAAAGCTGAGTGCGCCGCAATGAAGTTTTCAGATTATATGGACGAATGGCTCTATGC
>JALWNV010000340.1 GCA_027083665.1 Helicobacteraceae bacterium | reverse complement strand
CTCCATGTAGCCGATATAGATCTTGACTAAAAGGTCATGATAGCGCTGCACGGTTTTTGAAAGCAGGAACTGCATGTTCAAAACCCCTTTTTTCACACGGCTTTTGTTCAAAATCCACCCCAGCGTATTGTAGTAGCGGAACGGATGGATTTTGAGCGCGTCGGTGTCGACGATCTGTTTGCCTTCGATTCGTTTGAACGGCTTGCGTTTGCGCCGTTTCGGGGCACTGAGCCATTCAAACACCTTCTGTGCGCTGTAAGGTTTCGTCACCCAGGCCGTGGCGTAGTCGGGCAGGGTGCTGATACCGGTGACCCCCTCGTTGAGGATGAGCAGCGCCTTGATCGTGTAGTCGGGGAAAAGTGTCTGCAGCAGCGCTTTTTTCTTTCGCATCCGTTTGCGCAGGTTCGTCACGGAGCCTACGAGTGTCATCTCAACGAAATAGAGCTCTTTGTCTGTAAAGAAGATCGCATCGAATTCGCCGATTTCGTTGCGTTTGATGCGGTAGACGATCTGGCCTTTCCAGTTGACTGAGAGTGCGTTCGGAAGAGCTTTTGTCCGTTTTTTATGAGGGCCTTTGACGATAAATTTCTTGATGTAGGGATGCTGTTTGGCGTAACGCAGAAGCATCTCGTAGGCATAGTTTTCGAACACCTCCCCTTCGAACGAGCGAAAGGCGCTGATGTAGGCGTCGTCATCGGGTCCGAGCCCTTTTTTGACAAGGGAGAGCAGGTGTTTGATATGGTAGTCGTAGTACAGGAGGTTGTCGCCGAGTTCGCTTTCGTCGAGGTTGGCGATGGCTTTGCTGATTTTTGGCACGGTCGTTCCTTGGCGCTTGAACGGTCGCGTTTTATACGCGACCGTTGCCATTATAGAAAAAATCGGCTGTAAGTTTGCCAGAGGTATTGGAGCGGAGTTTATTTTACACATGTATAATACGGGAAACAGAAGGATTTGATGATGAATAAAGTATTTTGGATTATTCCCGCCGTAATGATCATGCTGGCAGGCTGCGGGAAAATAGAGGACGAGGTACAAGACGGCACGACGATCGACCAGCCGACACCGCCGGCGGCAAACTGTATCGGCCTTTCGGAAAACGCCTACGGCTGCTACGGTTCGGATTCGGTATTTCATGCCGTGAGAGTGGTCGACGGTATCTGGAGCGTCTATACCCAGAGCAACAAGGAAAATATCGGGAACCAGATTTTTTACGACCGTTATCAGAAAAGCTTCGATTTTAGAAAAGACGGCAGCGCGTTTATGCGCGAACAGACGAAAGACTATATCTATTTTCGCGAATGGGGAGTCAACGACGAGGGAACGGTGATCACGCTGAGCGACGGGCAGAGCTATACCTACAGGGCGGTTTTCGCCAATGACGAGAACTGCTTCGAAGCCAAAAGCGCGGAGGATACCGCGGTCAAGCTCTGTCATGAAGCGTTTGTCGATTCCAACGGTACCAACGATGCGGGCTATTACGGCGCCGGGGTGAAGTTCGGCAACCTGACGTTTTACAATTTCGAGGTTCCGGGGACGTGGAAGATCGCACCGTACGACAGTTCGAACCCTGCCGGCGAGACGACGGTGACACTCGATGCCAACGGTTCGACATCCGGCGGCGGCGAATGGGGCGTAAGCCGTGACGGCAAGGTGATAACGATCGACGGTGTCGGCTACCTTGTCTATCAGTACCTTAAACCGAGCTCGGATCGGTGTATTGCCGTCTTCGAACTGGGCGGAGGGGTGATCACATCCACGACGTGGAAACTCTGCAAACAGTAAGAACCTATGCAGGAGGGACTTGGAAACGGACTGCTCCTGATCGGAGGGGCGCTGATCGTTATCGGTATCCTTGCAAAGTATGGTTTGCTGGGCTGGTTCGGCCATTTGCCCGGTGACATTTCCGTGAAGGGCGAAAACTCCGCGTTCTATTTTCCGATCACGACGATGATCGTGATTTCAATCATCCTCAGTGTGATCGCCAATCTTTTTCGCAAATTTTGAATGTATGTCTAAAAGCTGTTGATTTGTATGTGCAACACTTCTCCCGCTTCCGGCATCTGCGTTGGGAATAGGTACTGAGTGGCAGAT
>JALWNV010000339.1 GCA_027083665.1 Helicobacteraceae bacterium | reverse complement strand
CCCGCGTACTCGCCCATGCCGGCGACAGCTGGCTGTATTCCCTGAACCTCAAAAACATCCGTGCCGGCGACAGCAACGCTTCGTTTTTCTATGCGCCGAAGTTCCGGGGATTTTTCGACCTGAAAACACCGGAAGCTGATGTGCATATCGATATCGTACCGCTTGCGGACAGTCATCGCCTACAGCTGCTTTCTCGGATTTTCTTGTATGATTTCAACGCCACGGCGACAGGCGAAGGAGATGTCTCATTCTCGGACGGGACGCTTTTTCACCGTTTCGACATCGACGTCGCCGGACGCATTTCTCTAATACTGCGGCTCGAAGCGGATACGACGGCACTCAAAGCCGATCTCGCTTCGAAACGTCCTTTCGACTCCGTCGCCCCGCTGGTGACGCCGCTGCATCTGGATCCGGATATCGCACAGTGGATCGTCGACCGGGCGAAAGGCGGGCCGCTGGTGCTGCACACCCTGCGGACGATATTGCCGTATTCAAATCCGCAAAAAGCGATCGACAACCTCTACGGACACCTTACCTTTTATAACGCACGCTACGCTTTCACCGAACATCCGGAAGATTTCGAACCGGCGGTCGCCGACCACGTCACCGTCGTCTTCAAAGATAAAATTCTCAACATCGTTCCCGTCGATGCGACGTTCTACGGCCAAAGCGGCGGCTCGACCCGGCTGGATATCGATTTCAACCCGCCCCACCCCGTATTGGACCTCTATCTCGATACCGTGGCACGGCTGACACCCGATCTGCACCGGCTGATCGCATCGTACAGCATCGACTTGCCGTTTGTGCAGACAAAAGGTGTCACTCACGCCGATCTGACACTTCGGCTCGATCTGCAGACAAAACAGATCGACGCCGACGGCAGGTTCCGCATCCGCGAAGGGGAGATAGACTATAGCGGGACACCGATCGAACTCAACAATACCCGCGTCAGACTCGAAGGGACCGAAGTCACTGTCGAGACGCTCAGCGCATCGCTGCTCGACGATGCCGTTCATACCGCAGTTGAAGGAAGCTTTGATCCGGTCAGCGAAAACGGCCGCCTTCGTTTTCATGTCACCAAAGCCGCTTTCGATACCGGCGGCAGCACCGTTTCGTTGGCGGAAGAATCCACACCGCTGTCGTTCGACTATATCATCTTTCCCCGTCGCGACCGGCTGCGTTTCGGCCCGACGGAATGGATCGTCAACGGCCGGCGTATCCGCATCGGCGGTTTTGAAGCACCGTTTTCGTATGCACGGTTCGAGTTGACGCTGCCGCCCACGCCGGTGCGGATCGACCCGATCCTGGATATGAACCTTTCCGGCCGCATCGACCTGCCCGGCAGGCATGCCCGGCTGCATGCGGATGTGACGAAGTTCAAAATCGGGAAATTCCGCAAAAACCAGCCCACTGTCGGTATTGACATGAACTATGACGAAACCCTGGATATCACGATCTTCAAACCCACCCAGTGGCAGTCTGATGAAACCAACCTTACACTCGGCCCGGTTCATATCGTCAACACCCCCGACCGTCTTGTGCTGCAGCCCACCTGGATCTCGATCAAAAACCTCATGCAGGCCAAAGTCGAAGGAGTGTTCGATCCCAAAACATACGCGACGGCGCTGACGCTTTCGAACCTCCGGTTCTACAACCGCTCTTTCGGAGAGCTTTTCCATAAAAAGGATGCTTTCAAAGTCTATGTCGTACCGGTCGAAGATTTCCATGTCGATGTGATCGTTCCCTCACTCAATATGCTCTTCAGTACATTGAAAGAGGGGTGGAAACTCCACTTCTTCTCACTCGAAGCACTGGTGTCCGATTCGCCGCTGCTGGATGAATACAATCTGACGGAGGGGTCGCTTTCCATCTGGAGCGAAACCGGCGATTTCCCGTTCATGTTCGACGGAGAGATCGATTATCCGTACGCTTTGACCGTTTTTGACAAGAAACCGGTCAACAAGTTTCGTTTCAAAGGCGTAATGCACGAGAGCGGGTTGACGAATGCCACGGTCAACGACCGGATCAGGATCGATATCGACGATACTATAAAGATCACTTCCGATCATGTCGCTTTCAACTCTCCCGAAC
>JALWNV010000338.1 GCA_027083665.1 Helicobacteraceae bacterium | reverse complement strand
TATCTTTACAGAGGTTGAACCCGGCGGTCTCGCCGTCACACCGAAAATCAAACGCTTCAAGGTTGCCGGGATCTTCGATTCGGGACTCTCCGCCTACGACAAAGCCTACAGTTACACGTCGCTGGAGTCGCTGCAGCGGATCATGCATCTTCCGTTCAATCAGTACGACGGTATTCATATCGCATCGAGCCGCCCGCACCGGGATATCGGGCGTATACGGGCAAAGCTGCCCGAAGGGGTCCGTATCAAAGGGTGGTGGGAGGACAACGTAAACTTTTTCGCCGCGCTGGAACTTGAAAAACGTTCGCTCTTCATCGTGCTGATGCTGATCATTCTCATCGCGGCGGTCAATATCATCTCTTCGCTGCTGATGACGGTGATGAACCGACGAAGCGATATCGCGCTGCTGATTTCGCTCGGGGCATCGCCGGCGGAGATCAAAAAGACCTTCCTGTATCTTGGGATCGTTATCGGGATCGGCGGGATCGTCACAGGAGCGCTTCTGGGGCTCGGCGGGGTCTGGGTACTCGAGACGTTCGATCTCGTCTCTTTGCCCAAAGATGTCTATCCGACCGCGCGTCTGGCACTGGATCTTTCGCCGGTGGATTTTTTCTCCATCATCGGCGGTGCGTTCGCCATCGTCGTCCTTTCGGCGTGGTACCCGGCGAAAAAAGCCAGCGAAGTGGATGTTTTGACCGTTTTGCGGAACGAATAGAGGCAGGCCCTCAAAAGGTTCCTGCCGCAGATGTTGCATTCGCGGCGTTTCAGCCTCTTTTGAGAAGGGGCGTTCTACACTGTCACCTATGAAAATACTCTTAGCATTATTACCGGCCCTGTTCATGTTTACCGGCTGCGATTTCGATATCTTCGGAGAACAAAACGCCACATTGCGGGCCAAAGAGATTCAGACGGAGCAGCTTGCCGCCGTGACGGGACACTCCAAAGCGCTTCGCACGAAGGTGATCGAGAACATTCGCGAAAAAGAGCTCGCCGAGGTGGCGATGAAAAAAGAGCTTGCGCAGATTGAATCGAAAAAAGCGATCGAGATGAGCAAAATCGACCGGGAAGTCCGTCTCAGAGCGCTCGAACTCGAGAAACAAAAAGAGATCGAGGCGATGAAACTGCGTGCCGTCGAGGCGGACAAGGAGCGTGCGTACGCTTTGCAGCGCAACCTGCTGCTGCTCGCGGCATTGTTGATCCTCGTGATCGCCTACGGCCTCTATGTACTGCTCAAACGCCGACATGAGAACAAGCTGCGTGCCTATAACGACAATCTGAAAAAATATTTCGAAGAGAAAGAGCGTCAGGACCGGATGCGGCTGGCGGAAAAGATTATCGACAAGATCGCCGACGGAAAGACGCCGACATCGCAAGAACAGAAACTGATCGAGATTTTGCGGGGAGTCAGCGCGGAGGATACCGAAACACCCCGTTTGGAAAACCGTCCGTTCAGCGGTGACGATCTCCCTCCGGCCATCGACCGCTGACGCTCAGTAAAGCGCCCAGAAAACCAGCGGCGGATAGACGGCGAGGCCGATATAGGGCATCCACTGTTCCAGCGGCGTCATCAGCATTTCGTGCAGTTGCGGCGATACTTCCTTTTTCTCGAATACCTGCTGCATGAGTACCAGTTTCGTCGCGATATCGACCGTTTTGAGAAACAGCAGTATCACGGAGGGGATACTGAGCTGTGTCTGAAGGATCAGCCAGATAGCGAAGTAGTAGGTCGGATGCAGCAGCAGAAAGTAGAAAATGCTTTTTTCATACCGCTCATGGATACGCACGAGCATCTGCAGCATCGTATCGGCCTTTTGCCAGCGGATTTCGAACAGTTCGAGGCCGATGTAAAACAGCAGCAGGAAAAAGAATACTTCCATAAATCTTCTTTTGGATAAAATAATATTACCATTATATCAAGGGCACCTCAAAGGAGACGTCATGTATGAATATTATCGAACCGTCGACGAGGAGGGGCGGCCGGTCGTGATCGAGGTCGATCTGGATTTCGAACCCGTCGACGATACCGTCTGGATGTTGTGGGCGTTCGCTCCGCTGCAGACGCGCGATGAAGAAAACGGCTGCAGCGAGGAAGAACGGCAGCGTCTTTCAGAGATCAAAGCGGGTTTGTCCGAAGTGCTTGAATTGCGCAACGGTGCGTTGTATGCGGGTATGCGCCTTGTCGACGGATGGGCGGAACTCTATTTCTATGCCGCATGGAGCAAGGGGGCGGAGCAGCAGTTTCGCGATGCGTTCAAGCGCTACGGTTACGAGCGGATCGAGTTCGGGGCGACTCGGGACACGCAGCACACCTTTTACCGTGAGACACTCTATCCCGACGCGTACGAGCTCGAGCAGATCAAAAGCAGAGAGATCATCGGCGAACTGGAAGAGGCAGGCGACAATCTCGCTGCCGTCCGCCCGGTGGAGCATTATCTGTTTTTCCAGACCGAAGCGGCCATGCAGCGCTGCGCGCTGGCACTGTCGGAGTCGGCGGAATCGGTTGAGACGGGTATGGCGGAAGAGGGGAAATATGCCTATGGGCTTGCGGCAAAATTTTTGCACGACTGTGAATTGCGGACCCTCGAGCGTGTGACCGGACCGCTGGTCGACGCCGCGTTGAAAGAACACGGTATCTACCGGGGATGGAGTACCGTACTGGCCGCGGATCGTTGACCCGACGGATGATGCGTCGGCTGATTCTTTCGTTTTTATGGGCGTTAGCGCGCACGCTGTTCGCACTGCGATACAAAGTCGTCGCAATCGGAAAAGCGAACGTTCCGGCGAAGGGACCGGTACTGCTGCTGGGAAACCATGTCAGCTGGATCGACTGGCTGCTGGTGCAGTTTCCGCTGCGGCGTCGGCTGCGTTTTATGATGGAGAAGCGGATTTACGAGTGGCGTTCGCTGCATTGGCTTTTTAAACTGGGAGAGGCCATCCCCGTATCGCAGCGGGCGGTCAAAGGGGCGCTGGCGGAGGCGCAACGGTCGCTGAAAGCGGGGGGCGCCGTCGTGATTTTCCCCGAGGGCGGGATTACGTACCGCTGCCGAATAGAGAAATTTTACCGCGGTTTCGAGATAATAGCGTCCGAAACGGACACAGGCGTTATCGTTCCGTTTTTCATTGACGGCATGTGCGGCAGCCGCTGGTCCCGAACGGTGAGAAAATATACGCCCGAACGTGCCGGTTGGCGCCGGGTCGTCACGGTGGTCTACGGGGCGCCGATGCCGATGGACAGCAGTGCCGAGGCGGTGCGCGATGCTGTGATGAAACTGAAGGAGTACCGTGCTCAATAAACCGAAATATACCCTGTTCAAAAATACGCAATATGCGCTCGCCGGCCTTGCCGAAGTGACGAAACACGAAAGCTCTTTCAAGCTTCAGGTCCTGCTGTTCGTCGTGCTTTCCGTCGTTGCGTGGTCGCTTCCGATCGCCTTCGTCTACAGCGCGGTGCTCAACATCGCTCTGTTTATCCCGCTGCTGGCGGAATTGACCAACAGTGCCGTCGAGCGGGTTGTGGATCTGGTGACCTCGGAGTACCACGAACTGGCCAAGCGGGCCAAGGACGCCGGTGCGGCGCTGGTCTTCGTCTCGCTGGTGACGGCCGGAAGCATCTGGATCGCTACGTTATGCCTGGCATTCGGAATCGCGGAGTAACATGCGAGTTTTACTGCTGATCGCTTTGGCGGGCATGGCGATGCTCTGCGCCGCCGAGCGTCCGAAAATCGGGCTGGTGCTCAGCGGCGGCGGAGCGAGAGGCGGGGCGCACCTGGGGATTATCCGTGTCTTTGAAGAGCATCGTATCCCCATCGACGCCATCGTCGGGACGAGTATGGGTGCTTTCGTCGGCGGGCTCTATGCTTCGGGGCTGTCAGTCAACCGCATCGAGTCGCTTCTGACCGATACCGACTGGAACCGCTTCGTTTCGACCGATTACGACCGAAGGAATATCCCGTTCCGGCGTAAGGCGCTGCAGCGCGACTTTCCGGGAAACATGCATCTGGGAATCGATGCCGCCAACACTTTTTCGATGGCATCGGGACTGTTCCGCCGCCAATATATGCTGCAGTTTCTCAAATCCCTCACTTTTCCGGTCTCCGACCGGAACGATTTCGATCACCTTCCCATCCCGTTTCGCGCGGTCGCGACCGATCTCGACAACGGCGAAACGGCGGTGCTTTCCCAAGGCTCTCTGGCCAAAAGCATCTACGCGTCTCTTGCCATTCCCGGTGTGTTTGATCCGATCGTCATCGACGGAAGAACGCTGGTCGACGGAGGCATCTCGGACAATCTTCCTCTCGATGTCATGCGGCGTGAGATGGACGTGGACGTGATCGTCGTTGTCGATATCAGTACGCCGTTTAAGAAAAAGAGCTACGAAAGCATTTTCGATGTCATCGGCCAGATGACCGATATCATGACGCGGCGCAATGTGGAAAAAAATCTTGCGACCCTTCAGCGTAATGAAATTCTGATCACCCCCGACCTCAAGGAGTTTTCTCCGCTGGATTCCGAAGCGTTTCCGACGATCATCCGGCGCGGTGAAATCGCGGCAAAGGAGAGCCTCACAGGGCCGCTGGGCAGCCTGTCGATGCGGCCGGAAGCCTATCGCCGATACCGCGCGGAACTGGACGGAGCCCGGAGAGTGGACGAGTGTCCGGTAATCGACGAAGTCCGTATCGACAATCCGACCTGGCTCAACGATGCCGCCATCCGAAGCCGTCTGCATATCGAGCCGGGGGACCGTCCCCGGTTCGCACAGGTGCAAAAAGAGCTGCAGAATATCTACGACATGATGATTTTTGACGAGGTGGACTGCCGTTACGGTGACGAGAACGGTTCGATGGTCATGACGGTTGCCGCGACGCCGTCGAAGGATGTCAACGGCCGTCTGAAATTCGCGTTCGGATTCGAAGACGATTTTAACGGCCACAGCGACTATTCGGTCAAAATGGAATATCTGATGTTCGGGATCAACAGTTACGGCGGCGAATGGCGCAATCGCCTGACGATCGGAATCGAAAAGCTGGTCTTTACGGAACTCTATCAACCGCTCGATGCCCTGCAGCGTTATTTTGTCCGCCCTCGGCTCTTTTACCGGAATAAAAAGCTGTATGTTACGCCGACGATCCTTACCGGTCACGACACATCTGCACCGCTGGACGAGTCGGTATCGCTGCAGGCACGGGAGACGGGAGGCGCTCTTTCGCTGGGAAGAAATTTCGGCAATGTGTTCAAGATCGAAGGCGGAACGGTCGTCAAGCAGGTCGAACCGTCGATGGACAGATTTATCGTAGACGGAAACAAAACCGTTTATGAACATTTGTCCAAACGGCAGTCGCTGGTGCAATACTATGCTGATGTCGAATCCGACACGTTCGACAACCCTTTTTTCCCCTCCGAGGGCTTCGTGTTTTCGGGCAGGCTGCTTCGTGCACATACGATTCGAAACGGCGATACCGACTATACGCAGGCATACGGAGACGTCACGGGAGCGCTCAGCCGGGGCCACCATACGTTGCTGATGCATCTCAAAGGCGGAAAATCGTTCGATACCAAGAATTTCGATGCGGGGCAGGATTTCAACGCTTTTTTCACGCTCGGCGGGCTTTTTAACCTTTCGGGGCTGCCGACGAACGCCGTCACGGGAGACGAAATGCTCTTCGGGGCGCTGATCTACCGCTACCGGATCACGAAAAAAGGTTTTTTCGGCAGTCTGTCGTTTCCGCTGTATGCCGGGCTCAGCGCCGAGACGGGAGACGCATGGTATGCTCACTATTCGGACAATCCTTCGCTTAAAGAAGATATCCTGTATGCGGGCAGTGCTTATCTGGCGGCTGAAACCCCGCTGGGGCCGTTTTATTTCGCCTGGGGGATGGCGCGCGGCGGCTATCACGCGCTATATCTATCCCTCGGGAAATCATTTTGACAGGAGGACTTTTATGGCTACGGTTTTGATTATCGGTGCAGGCGGCGTCGGCCGCGTCGTGACACACAAATGCGTGATGAACAGTGATACGTTTACGAAGGTGGTGCTGGCGAGCCGGCGGCTTCAGAGCTGCAGGACGATTGCGGAGGAACTACCGGACGGGGCGGTGGAGATCGAGCAGGTCGATGCCGACAATACGGACGAGACGGCGGCATTGATCGAGAAAGTCGGCGCGGATATCGTTATCAACGTGGCGTTGCCGTATCAGGACCTCTCCATCATGGATGCCTGCGTCAAGGCGGGAGTCGATTACCTCGATACGGCCAATTATGAACATCCAGACGAGGCGAAGTTCGAGTACAAGGAGCAGTGGGCACGTGACGACACCTTTAAAGAAGCGGGCATTATGGGGCTGCTCGGCAGCGGATTCGATCCGGGGGTAACAAACGTTTTCTGCGCCTATGCGCAAAAGCATTACTTCGACGAGATTCACACGATCGATATCCTCGACTGCAACGCCGGGGATCACGGATATCCGTTCGCGACAAATTTCAACCCGGAGATCAACCTGCGCGAAGTGAGCGCGAAAGGGCGCTACTGGGAAGCAGGTGAGTGGAAAGAGACCGAACCCATGCAGATCCATATGACATGGGACTACCCCGAAATCGGTCCGAAAGAGAGCTATCTGCTTTATCATGAGGAGATGGAGTCGCTCGTCAAACATATCAAGGGGCTAAAACGGATCCGTTTTTTCATGACGTTCGGCGAGAGCTACCTGATGCATATGAAAGCGCTCGAAAACGTCGGGATGCTGGGGATAGAGCCCGTCGAGCACCAGGGGTGCAAGATCGTGCCGATCGAGTTTCTCAAAACCCTGCTGCCCGATCCGGCGTCGCTGGGACCGCGCACGAAGGGCAAAACCAATATCGGTATCGTCGCCGAGGGGATCAAAGATGGGAAAAAACGGAAAATCTATCTTTATCAGGTCAGTGACCACGAGAAGTGCTATGCCGAGGTCAAATCGCAGGCGGTTTCCTACACGACGGGGGTACCGGCGATGATCGGGGCGAAATTGATGCTCGAGAAGAAGTGGTACCGGCCGGGGGTGTGGAACATGGAACAGTTCGATCCGGACCCGTTTATGGAAGAGCTGAACGTTCAGGGGCTGCCGTGGAAGATTCGGGAGCTTGAAGCGTAAGAGAGTCTGCGCCGGTCGTATTCTCCTCGCAGTCGGCGGCGTTTGCCGAAGGCGGCTCGGGGATACGTATCTCGTTAAGTGCGATTTCAGTCTCGCGCGCTTTTCCGGCTGCGGCCGCCTTGCGTTTTTGTGCGACGTATTGCGGCAGGATCCGCGCAAGGGCGACGGGAGGATATGACGGATCGTCGTAGGAGTAGAGCTTGTTGGCCCGGATGACGTAATAAAGCCGTGCGACGTATTCGTCACGCAGTTCCGAGTAGTGACGGAGATGGCGCAGAAGCTTGAAAGGATTGTCTGTTTTCATGCGGGCCTTGCGAAAATCGGCGTAGGCGTACCCGCCGGCGATCATTTTGTAATATTCGAAGATCGCCTCTTCAAGCGAGGCAAATTTTCTGACGTAGATCGTTTTGTCTCCGCGTGTTTTCGAGGCGGGGATACGCGGTTCGTTTTTGTGATACGACCAGATGCCGAAGACATTATTGGCCTCTTTGAAAAAGCGGGATTTTCCCCACCCCGTTTCCAGTGCCGCCTGTGCGATGACGAGACTGACGGGATGGGTGTGCATCCGCCGCAGCAGGCAGGGCGTGCCTTTGACGTTGTATGCATCGAGTTTTTCCTGCAGCCATCGCCGCTCTTTGGTGTCAAGATGCGCCTTTTTCGACAGCGAGAGCGCCTTTTCGTACTCCCGGTCGAGCGTCTTTTTGACTTTTTTGACCGCCGGAAGGAGTTTCGCGATAAAACGGCGTTTTTTTTCCTTGATCGAGAGCGGTTCGGCGGCAGGTTCGGGCGGGGCGGACGGGCCCGCTTGCGGCAGAGCGCGAAGCGCGGGTTCTTTTTCCGGGGCTTTCGGCGTTATAATGTCAAACAGCGCATAGAGTGTGACTATCCATAAAAAGAGCACGATGCCCAAAACGATTTTTTGCATAGGTGATTATATCAAAAAGGTGATAGCTGATGAAGTATGATGACGTACAGACGCCTGTCTATATCTGCGAGGAGGCGAAACTCGAAGCGAATTTGCAGCTGCTCGACCGTGTTCAGCGAGAGAGCGGGGCGAAAGTTATTCTCGCACTCAAGGGATTCGCGATGTGGTCGACGTTCGGGCTTGTCGGGCGCTATTTGCAAGGATGTACCGCCAGCGGACTCCACGAAGCGAGGTTGGCGCGCGAGGAGATGGGCAGGGAAGTCCATACCTACTCCCCGGCATTCCGGGATGACGAGATCGACGAGATCGCGGCGATTTCAGACCATATCGTTTTCAACGCGCCTTCGCAGTTTCACCGTTTTTACGAGCGCGTCAAGCGAATCAATCCCGCGCTTGATGTCTCCCTTCGCGTCAATCCGGAGTTTTCGTCTTCTCCTGTCGACCTCTACAATCCATGCGGCCTCTACAGCCGTCTGGGGACGACTGCGGCCGATTTCGACGCGTCGATCGTTCCGAAACTCGACGGGCTGAATTTTCACGCACTTTGCGAGCAGAACGTCGATGCGCTCGAAGGGGTGCTTGAGGCATTCGAGGCGAAATTCGGCGAGTATATCGATACGATGAAGTACATCAATTTCGGCGGCGGCCATCATATCACCCGCGAGGATTACGATGTCGACCGCCTTATCGAGGTGATCCGGGATTTCCGGCGGCGGCATAACGGTATCGACGTTTATCTCGAGCCCGGCGAAGCGGTGGGATGGCAGACGGGACCGCTCGTGGCGACGGTACTCGATATCGTCGACAACGGGATGAAGATCGCCATCCTCGATACCTCCGCCGAGGCACACATGCCCGACACACTGGCGATGCCTTACCGTGCCGAGGTGCGCGGCGCGGGCGCGGCGGGAGAAAAGTCCTATACTTATCGGCTGGGAGGGAATACCTGTCTCGCCGGCGACATCATGGGCGACTACAGTTTCGACCGGCCTCTCGCAGTCGGGGACAAAATCGTTTTCGAGGACCAGATCCACTACACTTTCGTCAAGAACACGACCTTCAACGGCGTGCAGCTGCCCTCACTGGCTATCTTGCGAAAAGACGGCAGGCTCGATATCGTCAGGACCTTCGGATACGAAGACTACAAGCATCGGCTGTCGTAGCCTATTTTATTTC
>JALWNV010000337.1 GCA_027083665.1 Helicobacteraceae bacterium | reverse complement strand
CGGCCGTCGATGCGACGATCAACCGCACCAGCTATTTCGGCCGCAAAAGCTATGTGTATCCCGCCAGCCCGAGCGCGTATCAGATTACGCAGCTGTACACCCCGATCGTCGAACACGGGAAGCTGCGTATCGATTTCGAAGACGGAACCCACAAGACGATCCGGATCAATCGTGCCCACATCGAGGCCGATGCCGGGAAAAACATTCATGACGGCGCTATTTCCAAGGTGGACCTCAACCGCGCGGGAACCCCGCTGCTCGAGATCGTCTCCGAGCCCGATATGCGCAGTGCGGACGAAGCGGTCTTGTATCTGAAAAAGCTGCACTCCATCGTGCGCTACCTCGATATCAGCGACGCGAATATGCAAGAAGGCTCTTTCCGGGTCGACGTCAACGTCTCCATCCGTCCCAAAGGCGACGAGAAGCTCTATACCCGTGTCGAAATCAAGAATATTAACAGTTTCCGCTTTATCCACAAGGCGATCGAGATCGAGGTACAGCGCCAGATCGAGGCGTGGGAGGACGGTGTTTACGACGAGGAGATCTACCAGGAGACCCGACTGTTCGATCAGGGCCGGCAGGAGACGCGTTCCATGCGCGGCAAGGAAGAGGCGGCGGACTACCGCTATTTTCCCGAACCGGACCTGCTCAAAGTCGTCGTTGACGACGCGATGTACGAAGCGGCGACGCAGATCCCCGAACTGCCGGACGAAAAACGCGAACGCCTCGTCAAAGAGCACGGCCTGCGCGAATACGATGCGGTCGTCATCACCGCCGATCTCGAAACGGCGCATTTTTTCGAAAAGATGCTCGAGCAGGGCATTACCGCCAAAAACGCCGTCACCTGGCTGACGGTTGAGCTGCAGGGACGTCTCAAAGGCGGTATGACGGTGGCGACATCGCCGGTTGATGCCCGAAAACTCGGACAGATCGTCAAGCGGATCGAAGACAAAACGATCAGCGGGAAAGCGGCTAAAGAGGTTCTCGACTATCTGATGGAGAACGATGCGGATGTCGATGAGACGATCGAAAAACTCGGGCTCAAACAGGTCAGTGACACCGGCGCCATCGAGGCGATGGTCGACGAGATACTCGGTGCCAACCCCGACAAGGTCGAGCAGTACAAGGCCGGCAAGGAGAAACTGTTCGGTTTCTTCGTGGGACAGGTCATGAAAGCGAGTAAAGGGAGTGCGAATCCGCAGGCCGTCAACGAGATTCTCAAGCAAAAACTGAGTAGTTAAGCCTTATGTTCTCCAGAGTGATCGTCGACGCCGCTTACGCTCTGGAGTCCTCGCCGCGCTATCTGCGGGTGCGGCGTTTTTTCGACAATCTTCTGAACAATTCGAATTACCGTTATAAACGCTATTTCGACCTCTTTATGATGGCGCTGATCCTTTCGAGCGTCTTTATCCTTATCCGCGATGTCAAGTTCCGGCAGGAAGACTGGCTGGCGATCTTCAACGACTATATTATCTCCGTTATTTTTCTGATCGAATATATCCTTCGGCTGTGGGTCAGCAGCAACAGTGCGAAAATCATTATCGAGCAGTATGAAAAAGACGAGTTGCTGCATCGCCGTTTCCGGGCAAGGCGGGCGGTTTTCAAGGTCTTTCACGCCAAATGGAAATACATGAGCTCGTTGCCGGCGATCATCGATCTGCTGGCGATCATGCCGTTTTTCCACGAGATGCGGCTGTTTCGGCTCTTTATTATCTTCCGTGTCTTCAAACTTTTCCGCTATACCCAGAACATGCAGCAGTTCGGGGCGATTCTTGCGACGAAGAAGTTTGAACTGCTGACACTGCTGACGTTTTCGGTCTTGATCCTGTTCGTGGCGTCGGTGTTGATCTACGTGATGGAGGCGCTTAACCCCGACTCGCCGGTCAATACACTTTTCGACGCCCTTTACTGGGCGATCGTGACGATCTCGACGGTGGGGTACGGGGATGTGACGCCGATCACGCACGAAGGGCGGATCGTCGCGATAGCGGTGATCGTGTCGGGTGTGGCCGTACTGGCGTTCGCGACATCAATCGTCGTGTCGGCGTTCAGTGAAAACATCGAATCCATCCGGGAGAACAAACTGGCGCAGGAAGTGCAGAAACTCAAGCACTTCTATCTGATCTGCGGCTACGGCGCAATCGCCGGACACACTGCGGCGAAATTGCGTAGGATGGGGCGAAACGTCGTCGTACTCGACGAGAATCCCGAGCGGATCGAGTCGGCGAGAAAGCATCATCACCTCTCCATCGGTATCGATCCCTCGAGTCTGGAAACCTACCGGGCGCTCGGTATCGATATCGACCGGCAGATCAGTGCGGTCATTCTTCTGGGAGATACCGACGTCAAGAACGTCTACACGGCGCTGACGCTGCGTTCGATCAGCCGTCAGGTGAAAATACTCTCCATTTTGCATGACAAGAAACATCGCAGGAAACTGGAGATCTCCGGCGTGAACGAGGTTATTTACGCCCAGGAGCTTATCGGGCAGCTTTCGCGCGAATACAGCGGGCATCCTATCGCATTCGAGGCGCTTTATGCCCTGCGGGCGGAAAACACCGGCGTGCAGATGGACGAGATTCTGATCGACGAACGGATGTCGCGGGTGATCAAGACCGTCAAAGACCTCAAAATCCGTGGACGGCGTATTATCCTCCTGGGTGTGCAGTCGCAGCGGGAAAAGCGGTTCGTGTTCAATCCGCCGCAGGACTATCGGCTCGAAGAGAACGATCTTATCGTCGTCATCGCCGAAAACTCGATGCTGCACGAATACCGTGTGGCACTGCACAAAGAGGGGGTCTGATGGACGTCACATCGATCGTTGTTTTCGGTTACGGCGAATATGCGAAAGAGATCGCGCGGCAGATCCGTTACGACTATGCCCGCCTGGTTATCTACAGTCTGCACGAGGAGTATGTCGAGGCTGCACAGGCGGACGGTCTCGAGGCGCACCTGGCCGACCTGGAAGACAACTGGGACGAACTGGCGTCGTATGACCTGCCGACGACACGGTTCATCTGTGCGCTCGAAGAGGAGGCGGAAAACGTTTTTCTGACCCTTTCGCTGCGTGACCGTTTTCCCGAGGCTATCATCATTGCCATGGCGTCGACGCAGGAAAACGCCTCGAAGCTGAAACTCGCCGGAGCGAACAAGGTCGTCGCGGAGCTGCTGACGACGTCGAACCTGATTATCGAGAAACTCGAGAAACCGGTTATCACAGCTTTGCTCGAGGAGCTGATGGATTCGCAGCGCGATCTTCAGGTGGCGCAGATCACGCTCCGCGAAGACTCCTGCGCGGTGGGAAAACATCTCAACGAGGTGCTCAAGCTCAACGAGCACAACGTCATTCTGCTCGCCGTGGTCGATTTCCGCATGAGCGAGTCGTTTATCTTCACGGCCAAAGGCTACAACCATATGCTCGACCCGGGGGATGTTTTAGTCGTGATTGGCTACGATAAGGATATCAAAGCCTTTGAAAAGGAAATAGGGGGCAGTTGTGAGACGAATAGCAGTCATTGGAGCCGGTAAGTGGGGAACGGCGCTGGCGTTCGCATTGGGAGAACATCCCGGCAACGAGGTGGTCATCACGTCGCGCTCACCGCGCGACCTACCCAATTTCGTTGATCTGGATACGGCGCTGCAGAGGGAATACCTCGTTATGGCGATTCCCGCCCAGCAGGTCGGCGGTTGGCTCAAAACGCATTTTCGCTACGGGGGGCAGAAGGTTCTTGTCGTCGCCAAGGGGATCGAGGCGCAGACGGGCCGCTTTCTCAATGAGATCTTCGCCGAGTACGTGCCCGACGAGAAGATCGCGTTTCTCTCGGGCCCGTCATTTGCGGCGGAGGTGATCCGGTCACTGCCGACGGCGGTGGTCGCAAGCAGTTCCGACGCATCGCTGGCGGCGGAATTCGCCGCCATGTTTCCCGAATTTATGCGCACTTACACCGACGATGACGTGATCGGAGCGGAAGTGTGCGGCTCGTACAAAAACGTTATTGCCATTGCAGCGGGCATCTGCGCGGGGCTGGAGCTGGGCAACAACGCGGCGGCGGCGCTGATCTCCCGCGGCCTGGTCGAGATGCGCCGTTTCGGAAAAGCGTATGGGGCGAAAGACGAAACGTTCCTCGGGCTCAGCGGGGCGGGGGATCTTTTCCTGACGGCGAGTTCGGTGCTTTCGCGCAACTACCGCGTAGGGCTGGGACTGGCCGAGGGGCGGTCCAAAGAGGAGATTGTCGAAGCTCTCGGGGAAGTGGCCGAGGGAATCGGAACGGCCTATGCGCTGCACGGCATCGCCGAGCGCGAATCACTCTATCTTCCCATCGCGCGCGAGGTGTATGAAATCCTCGGAGGCAAAGACCCCAGAAACAGCCTGCACGATCTGCTGACGAGGTAAAGAGATGCTGCAGTCGTCATACGGGAAGATCGGGATTGCGCTGCTGACCGCTCTGGGAGTGTTTTCGCTCTCTTCGACGGTCCTCGACGGAGTACAGGCGTCGCTGCTGGGGGTGGTGGCGCTGCTGGTGGTGCTGTGGACGAACGAAGGCCTGCCGCTGGGAGTGGTTTCCCTGCTGCCGATCGTTCTTTTCCCGGCGCTGCATATTCTGCCGACGAAGGCGACGACGGTCAATTACGCCCATCCCATTATCTATCTTTTTCTCGGCGGCTTCATGCTGGCGATCGCGGTGGAAAAGAGCGGTCTGCATACGTGGATCGCCGACAAGATGCTGGGGATATTCCCTTCGACGGCACGGGGTATCATCGTCTCGCTCGCGATCACGTCGGGGGTGATGAGTTCGATTCTCTCCAATACGACGACGACTTTGCTGCTGATCACGATCGCGCTTTTTCTCTCCGACGACCCGAAACTCAAGATGCGCTTTGCGCTGGCGATCGCCTACGGGGCGAGTATCGGGGGGATTATCACACCCATCGGAACACCGCCGAACCTGATTTTGCTGGGGATCATGGAAGAACACGGGATGGTGATGATTCCGTTTTTCCAGTGGATGTGGATGGTCGCGCCGCTGGCGTTTGTGATGTTTATCGTCGTATCGATGATCCTGAGCATCGGTGTCCGGGATGTGCGGCTCGAGCGGCCGAGGCAGAAGCAGGCGCTGACGGGGGATCAGAAAAAGATCCTCTCCGTTCTCGGCGGCCTGATCCTCGTTTTGCTGGTCAATGCGCCGATCCGTCCGTGGTGGAGCGGGCTGGGGATGAGCGAGCCGGTGATCCTGCTCTCGGCGGGCCTGCTGCTGTTCACGCCGCCGTTCGGATTGCTGGAGTGGGAAGAAGATAAAGCGAAGATACCGTACCGGATTATGTTCCTCTTCGGTGCGGGTTTCGCAATCGCCAAGGCGTTCACGAAAACCGGGCTCGCGGATCAGCTGGCGCAGTATCTTATCGCCTACAGCAACCTTACCCCGATCTACCTGCTGTTGCTGATCGCGGTGATGATCACCTTTACGACGGAGATTACTTCCAATACGGCGCTGATCTCGATTATGCTGCCGGTAATCTACGCCGTTTCGCAGCAGGCGGGTCTTGATACGACGCTGCTGATGATGGTCGCGACCATCTGTGCGAGCTACGCCTTTATGCTGCCTATCGCGACCCCGCCCAACGCCATCGCCATGTCCAGCGGCGTCATCAAGATCCGGACCATGGCGCTGTACGGCCTGGTGTTCAATATCGTCGGTATTGTGCTGATCGTACTGATCGCCAAATTCTTCTGGAAGCCGGTACTGGGATGAAGGGTAACGCTGTCGATGGGCAAAGGAAGGGAATGCGGATTCTGATCTTCGGTGCCGGCGGGGTCGGCGGTTATATCGGTGCGAATCTTTGCGGTCGCGGAAACGAGGTGACCGTGGTCGCCCGGGGCAAACATCTCGAGGCGATCCGTTCGCGCGGACTGCATATTGTCGAAGACGGCCGCACCTATGACGCGGTGCCCGATATTGTCGCGGACGATTCTGCACTCGAAGGCATCTATGATATTGTCGTGCTCGGCGTCAAAAGCTACGACATGGACCGGGCGATAGCCGCACTGTCGCCGCATACGGATGAGCGTACGGTAATTTTGCCCGTCGCCAACGGGGTCGATCATTTCGGAACGATCGAAGCGCGCCTGCACGGACGGCTTCTGAGAGGGTGCTGCTATATCCTCGCGCATGTCGAATCCCCCGGAACGATTCGCAAAAAGGGCAAGGTCTTCGCCGCGGTATTCGGTTCGAAAAGCGATCCGGATGCGGTGGAAACGGCGGCCGGAATATTCGAGAGGGCGGGGCTTCGCTGTAAGACGCCGGACGATATCGACGAGGCGGTGTGGAAAAAGTATCTTTTCATCAGTGCCTTCGCTACGCTGACGAGTTTTCACGACACAGGGATAAAGGCGGTCTGTGAAGCCCGTCCGGAGGAGACGGAAACGGTGTTGAAAGAGATCGCCGCCGTTGCGCGCGCCAACGGCATCGAGATCGGCGGGGAGGTGAAAAAAGCGATGGAAACCGCCTTGTCGCTTCCTGTAAGCGCCTCGACTTCGATGCACCTCGATTTTCAGCAGAAAAAACCGACGGAACTGGAGTCGTTGTCGGGGTATGTCGTCAAAGAGGCGAAGCGCCTCGGCATCGATGTCCCGACGATGGAGAAGCTCTATTCGGAACTGAAGCGCAAAGAGGGAGAATAGCGGTTCAGGACGGGGGGATCTGAAACGGTTTCCGCCGCGGTTTCGGGTCCTCAAGCAGCAGTACCGGTTCGGTAAACGGCGCGATCTTCTCGATGAACCCGATGAGTGAGAGCAGGGGCGACGCGTAGAAAAACTTCAGATGATGATCGAACATCCACAATCTGTCGGAGTAGACGAGGACCCGGTACGGTGTATCGCCGATACCGTCGTGATCGCGGTCGAAGCCGCGGTAGCGGTCCCAGTAGTTACCCGAAATGGCATTTTCGTCCGTCGCGGCCCCCTGGCGGTTGACGACGACATCGTCGAGGTTGCGGACGATATTGTTGCCGTGAATGACATTGTTTTTGATGACGGCGTGAAAATGAAACGCCTCGTTGTTGAGCGCGATTTCGTTGCCGAGGATAAAGCGCTGCCTTCCCTCTTCGGCGGGTTTGGAGTCGATGTAGATCCCCTGCGTATTGCGGACAATAGTGTTGTGCCTTACGGTCAGGTGTGTACCGTGCATCAGCAGCAGACCGACACCGCTCATGCCGTGCGAATCGGCGATGCGGTTGGCTTCGATGCGGATCCCTTTCGCGCCCTTGCAGAAGATCCCGGCAGTGTTCGAGACGAGGGTGTTTCGGCGGACTTTCGTGTCCGAGACTTTCTGCAGCAGCAGGCCGTAGCGGCCGTGTTCGACCCGGTTGTTTTCGATAAGCAGATGCTGTGAACGGGTGACGGAGAGGTCGCGGCTGTGCATAATGCGGTTGCGGACGATTACGGCACCGTCGCAACGGTAGAGGCGGATCCCGTCGCCGCGGTTATCCGTCACAGGTTCGGGCCATGAGGAGATGTCGTTGTCGGTGACGCGGATATCGCGGCTGTTTTCGACGCGCAGACCGAAGAGGGTCCGGTCGATACGGCAACGCTCGATATGCAGACGGTCGGCGTTTCGGGCGTCGATCGCGGCATCGAGCCGGTAGCGCTGCCGCCCGCCGTTTGTCAAACGCAGATCGCGGATCGTGACGTCGGCCGCGCGGATGACGAGCAGCGTGCCGCTGCCGTTGCCGTCGATGACAGTGGAGGCTCCAGACCCTTTGAGGATCAGCGGCTTGCCGATAACAAGCGGTGCGGAAAAGCGGCCCGGAGGCAGTTCGATCATCGATCCGGGTTCGGCACGGTCGATCACCTCCTGTACTACGGAAGCGAACAGCCAAAGCGGCATCGCGAAAAGCAGCAGTCCGGACGCTCTCATACGACTTTCAAAGAATCAGCATCGCATCGCCGTAACTGTAAAAGCGGTAGCGTTCGCGGATCGCTTCGGCATAGAGTTCGTGTGTTTTCTCCAGGCCGGCAAAAGCGGCGACGAGCATCAGCAAAGTCGAGCGGGGCAGGTGGAAGTTCGTCAGCAGGTGGTCGACACGTCCGGGCGGATTGCCCGGGTGCAGGAAGAGGTTGGCTTCGCCGCGGGTTTCGCCGGTGCGGGCGTAGTACTCGACTGTGCGCGTCGAGGTCGTTCCGACGCACAGCAGCGGTGCCGGGCTGTCGATCAGCGCTTTGGCCCGGGACGGAATGTCGAAGTATTCCGAATGCATCGGGTGGTCGGTGATGATTTCCGTTTCGACCGGCTTGAAGGTGCCGGCGCCGACATGCAGGGTGACGAAGGCGTGCGGATGGGCGGCGCAGACGGCGTCGAAAAGGGTATCGGTAAAATGCAGCGACGCCGTCGGCGCCGCGACGGCACCCTCTTTGTCGGCGAAAACACTCTGGTACTCTTTGGCATCCTGCGTATCGTCTTCGCGGCCGATATACGGCGGCAGGGGCACATGGCCGATGCGTTCGACGACGGGCAGCAGCTCCTCGAAGCGAAGGGAGTGCCCCTCTTTCGCGAAGGTGACGGTCCGGCTGCCGTCGTCGTGCAGCGCTTCGACGGTCGCGGTGAGTCCTTCGTCGAAAAACAGCTGCATGCCCGGCCGCATTTTTCCGCGGATATAGACATTGACATGCCGGGCGTCGAGCGGCCGGTTGATCAGCAGTTCGATCCTGCCGCCGCCGGGCTTACGGCCGTAAAGCCGCGCCTTGATGACCTTGGTATCGTTGAAGATCATGGCGCAGTTTTTCGGCAGAAACTCCTCGAGCCGGTCGAAGCGGCTGTGGGTGAGGGTGTCCGTCGTGCGGTCGTAAACCAGCAGCCGTGCATGATCGCGCGGCGTGACGGGTCGGTCGGCGATCAGCTCGTCAGGGAGCGCAAAATCGTAGCTACGGGTTCTGTGCGGCAATGTTTTCTTCTTCGTCTTCGTCTTCGTCATCCTCCTCCTCGTCATCGTCTTTCGATGCAGGGTTGACCATCTTGACGATCAGGATGGAAACGCCGTAGAGGATGATCAGCGGTCCGGCCATCAGCAGCTGCGTCAAAACGTCCGGCGGTGTCAGCAAAGCGGCGATGATGAAGATCACGACGATGGCGTATTTGAAAAACGCCGTCATCTGGCGGTCGTCGACCAGTCCCAGCAGTGCGAGAAAGTAGGCGAAAACCGGCAGCTCGAACGCCAGCCCGAAGCCGAACATAATC